>NZ_LARE01000021.1:0-43055 GCF_000980245.1 Odoribacter sp. N15.MGS-14 | reverse complement strand
TAGGGAATGTTTATCAGAACCGAAGGTCCACTGATCAGTATCGCAGATACGCTGATCAGCAAAGCACTAATCAGAGCCCTCCGGATACGCTGATCTTTTCCCGCTATAACCTTTAGCTTTAATTTTTATTTACTGGCTTTGAGGCCTTTGATCACGGCTGAGGTAAAGCCCTCTTCTTCCATTTTATTGAGGCCACGAATGGTTATCCCTCCAGGGGTGGTAACTTTATCGATTTCTGTTTCGGGATTGGAGCCATGAGTAAGCAGTAAATCTACGGCACCTTTTACCGTTTTCAGTACGATCTCTTTGGCCTGATCGGGATAAAAACCCAGTTCAACCCCGCCTTCACTAGCCGCCCGGATGTACCTCAAGGCAAAAGCGATTCCACTGGATGCCAAAGCTGTTCCGGCCATCATCAACTCCTCTTTGATCAACATGGCCATTCCCAATTGATTGAAAATATCGACCACCACTTTCTCTTGTTCAGGAGTGGCATTACAGGAAGCGACAAAGTTCATACTACTGGAAACCTCGATAGCGATATTCGGAATCACCCGGAATAAGGCAGGCCGAACCTCTGCATCTTTCGTAAAATAACGCAATAACCGCTCGAAAGGAATCCCGGCAGCGACGGAAACGACCGATTGCCTTTCATAATCGAGTGTACCCCGGATCTCGTCGATCACAGCCTCCACGCGCCAGGATTTTACCGCGATAACTACTAAATCGGCTCCCTGAACAGCCGTCGGATTATCCTGTGATACGTTAAAACAAGCATCTGCCGATAATAAACGGTCGAGATTCGCCTGCATCAAATCCGTACAAGTAATATCCGAAGCATTGAACACGCCTCCCCTTACTAATCCCCGGGCAATAGCCCCGCCGATATTTCCGGCTCCGATAATCGTAATTTTCATAATCAGGAATCCGTTCCCATAATTTTCCGCTATCGTGTACGACGATTATTTGTTAAAACTTTTCAATACCCGATTGATACTTTGTGGATAATTTTCTACATTTGAAGCAAAATACAATTTTTAATATATAAGTTATGGTCAACTACAAAGATTTAGGACTGGTGAATACCAGAGAAATGTTTAAAAATGCAATGGCAGGGAAATATGCAATTGCAGCCTTTAACTTTAACAACATGGAACAGATGCAGGCCATTATCCAGGCAGCTGTCGAATGTAAATCACCGGTAATCCTTCAGGTTTCCAGTGGTGCTCGTAAATATGCCAACCAGACCCTGCTTCGTTATATGGCTCAAGGGGCTGTAGAATATGCTAAAGAGCTGGGTTTAAATATTCCGATTACCTTACATTTGGATCACGGTGACAGCTTCGAGCTTTGCAAAAGTTGTATCGACATGGGCTTTTCTTCAGTCATGATCGACGGCTCACATCTTCCGTATGATGAAAACGTAGCGCTGACCAAAAAAGTGGTGGAATATGCTCATCAGTTCGATGTAACCGTAGAAGGAGAACTCGGTGTACTGGCTGGCGTAGAAGACGAAGTGTCTGCCGAACACCACACTTATACCCGTCCTGAAGAAGTAGAAGATTTCGTTAAAAAGACAGGGGTAGACTCACTGGCTATCTCTATCGGAACTTCCCACGGAGCGAATAAGTTCAAACCGGAACAATGTACACGGAACGCCGACGGCGTATTGGTTCCTCCTCCATTACGTTTCGATATTCTGAAGGAAATTGAAAAACGTATCCCGGGTTTCCCTATCGTACTGCATGGATCTTCATCCGTACCTCAGGATAAAGTGGCAATCATCAACAAATACGGCGGTGCCCTGAAAGACGCAATCGGTATCCCGGAAGATCAGTTACGGGAAGCGGCTAAATCGGCTGTTTGTAAAATCAACATCGACTCCGACGGCCGTTTAGCGATGACTGCTGCTGTGCGTGAAATTTTCGCTACCAAACCGGCCGAATTCGACCCGCGGAAATACCTGGGCCCGGCCCGTGACTCACTGAGAGAACTGTATAAACACAAACTGACAGATGTACTGGGAAGTGCCAATACGGTAAAATAAATGCCTATCAAACACCGGCCGCCGAGCCGGTGTTTTTCTTTTCTACCGCCCCTGACATAACCATATCAGGCCCGGTCCGTATACAACGGATGTAATAAGAATAACCCATGAGCCTGAATATACCTGCAACAACCCGTAAACGTGTAGTTGTCATCGGAGGAGGTTTCGGTGGCATGAAATTAATCGACAGCCTGCGTCGGAGTGGGTTTCAGCTTGTATTGATCGACCAGAACAATTATCACCAATTCCAGCCTCTGCTCTATCAGGTGGCGACAGCCGGCCTGAACCCCGGCTCTATTGCTTTTCCTTTCCGAAAAGATTTCCGGCATATACCGGATTTTCATTTCCGCATGGCCCGGGTCACCCGGATCGTTCCCCGGGAAAATCAGATCGAAACGACGATCGGTAGCCTCGGTTATGACTATCTGGTCATTGCAGCAGGTACGACTACCAACTACTACGGGATGCAAAATATACAGGCTCATGCCTTACCGATGAAAAGCGTCACCGAGGCCATGGCATTGAGGAACCATATTCTGACGAAATTCGAAGAAGCCCTGACCGCAGACGATGCCACGAAACGGCAACGGTTGCTCAATCTGGTGGTAGTAGGAGGAGGGGCTACCGGAGTAGAGATTTCGGGAGCACTAGCCGAAATGAAACGCTATGTATTGCAAAAAGATTATCCCGACCTCACTTCTGCCACACTCCACATTTACCTCGTCGAAGGGACTTCGAAGGTATTAGGCAACATGTCGCCCGAAGCATCCGAAAAGGCGGGCGGTTTCCTCAGCCGGATGGGGGTTAAACTCTTACTGGATACGCGGGTAACGGATTACCGGGACGGGGCCATTGTACTGGCTAACGGCGAAAGTATTCCGACCGAAACAGTGATCTGGGTAAGCGGGGTTACAGCCCGCCTGTTCGAAGGTATTCCCGAAGCGGTGACCGGCAAAGGGGGCAGAATACTGACAGACGAATTTTGCCGGGTGAAAAATCAATCCAATATCTTCGCTATCGGGGACATTGCACAGCAAAACGAACCCGCTTATCCCAACGGCCATCCACAAGTAGCCCAGGTAGCTTTACAGCAGGGAAAATTACTGGCCCGCAACCTGTGCCTGCTCGAACATCATCAACCGCCACTACCTTTCCATTATCGTGATAAAGGTACTCTGGCAACCGTCGGACGCAATAAGGCCGTAGCCGACCTCCCTCATCTGAAAACCCAGGGATTCGTCGCCTGGTTTCTCTGGATGGCTGTCCATCTGCGCTCGATCCTGGGTGTCCGTAACCGACTGGAAATCCTACTCAACTGGTTTTGGAATTATCTGACCTACGATCAGGCAATCCGGCTGATCTTTAAGACAAAACGAACTCCGCCCGATGACACAGATTCGTCTTCGTAACGTATTCTCACACGTTTTCAACGATTTATCCGCATTTTCACCTCCACTATTTTCATTGTCAATAATTTATTGTATTTTTGTCCCCCTAAAATTATAGATACACAAATGCGGAAATTAAGAAACATTGCCATTATTGCGCACGTCGACCACGGAAAAACAACCCTCGTGGATAAAATGATTTTGCAGGGCAAACAATTCAGAGAAAACGAAAAACAAAGTGGAGATTTAATTCTGGATAATAATGATCAAGAACGTGAACGGGGAATTACTATCCTGGCAAAAAACGTTTCTGTTCATTATAAAGACTATAAGATAAACATTATAGACACTCCGGGCCACTCGGATTTCGGCGGAGAGGTGGAACGTGTATTGAACATGGCCGACGGCGTATTGTTACTGGTGGATGCTTTCGAGGGCACGATGCCCCAAACCCGCTTTGTATTGCAGAAAGCGTTGGGATTAGGCAAGAAAGCTATCGTGGTGGTAAATAAGGTGGATAAGCCGAACTGCCGACCGGACGAAGTGCAGGAAGAGGTCTTCGATCTGATGTTCTCACTGGGAGCCAGTGAAGAACAACTGGATTTTAAAACGATTTACGGAAGTGCCAAACAAGGCTGGATGTCGACGGACTGGAAAAACAAAACAGAAGATATTACCGCCCTTTTGGACGCAATCATCGAAGATATCCCCGAACCCGAAGCAACCGAAGGAACTCCTCAGATGATGATCACTTCATTGGAATATTCCTCTTATATCGGGCGGATCGCTATCGGTAAACTGACCCGGGGAAAACTGAAATCCGGTATGCCGGTCACCCTTTGCAAACGAGACGGGGTGACACAGATCAAAAGCCGGATCAAAGATTTGATGTTGTTCGAGGGACTGGAAAAACAAAAGGTAGAGGAAGTAGAGGCCGGAGAAATATGTGCTATCGTAGGTATCGAAGGATTTGAGATCGGAGATACTATCGCCGATTTTGAAAATCCGGAAGCCCTGACCCCGATCGCTATCGACGAGCCGACGATGAGTATGTTGTTTACGATCAATAACTCGCCCTTCTTCGGTAAAGACGGTAAATACGTCACTTCACGCCACATCAAGGAACGGCTGGACAGAGAGCTGGAAAAGAACCTGGCCCTGCGGGTAGAACCGGGATTAAGCGCGGATTCATTCATCGTTTACGGCCGTGGTGTATTGCATTTGAGTGTTTTGATCGAAACGATGCGGCGGGAAGGCTATGAGCTTCAGGTGGGACAGCCGAAGGTAATCATTAAAGAAATCGACGGTCAGAAATGCGAACCGATAGAAGAACTGACGATCGATATCCCGGAAGAATTTTCGGGGAAAGCCATCGAAATGGTTACGAAGCGAAAAGGAGTCCTCAACAATATGGAAACCCGCGACGACCGTGTTCACCTGGATTTCGACATTCCTTCACGCGGAATCATCGGTTTGCGTAGCAATTTGCTGACGGCTTCGGCAGGAGAAGCCATCATCGCACACCGTCTGAAAGGATTCGAACCTTATAAAGGAGAGATCGAAATGCGAATCAACGGTTCGTTGATCGCTATGGAAACGGGAGATACTTTTGCTTATGCTATCAACAAATTGCAGGATAGAGGGAAATTCTTTATCGAACCGGGCGAAACAGTATATGCCGGCCAGGTGATCGGTGAAAGTACCCGTCCCGACGATATCGTGATCAACGTTTGTAAGTCTAAGAAACTGACGAACATGCGTGCCAGTGGTTCGGACGATAAAGTCAATATCGCACCTCCGGTTAAATTCAGTCTGGAAGAAGCTCTGGAATATATCCAGGAGGACGAATACGTAGAGGTTACCCCTCATGCGATGCGTCTTCGTAAAATTATCCTGGACGAAACAGAACGGAAACGCCAAAGTAAGCGGATTTCGACTGTCGAAGAGTAATAATACCTGAATACCAGATCAGAATAGGTTTAGATTGTCTCACCTATCTAAACCTATTTTTATTTCCCACCGTATTTATCGATCAATTCTATGACCTGGCGTTGTTCCTGATCGGAAAGCTGGCCCGCCTTATAAAATTCGATTATCCGGTCTTTATTGACAAAAATCACGGTAAAATTGTCGTTTGCCCCAGGTAAATGCCAGGCATTGCTCAGCAGGCTATTCGGATCGACATATAGCTGGGCATCGGTACCGGCCGTCTCTTTGCGTGCCTTTCTCAAAATCAAGGAATTGGGAAGTAAAGGAGCTGCAGCCAGATTGATAATTCCGTAAGAAGCGACTTCAGGACCCGTAATGGGATGAGTCTTGAAATAATCGCGGAAGGTTTTGTTCTGTCCGGGACGTGCCGGATCGGCATAGAATATCAGCAAATTTTTCTGTCCCAGAAAAGGTAAGGGAATCGTATCGTTATTCATATTCAGAATATCGACATTCTCAACCTGCTCTCCCACTTGTCCGAACCCTTGGTACGAGAAGAGGAGTCCTATTCCTAAACATAGAATAAAAATCTTTTTCATCTCAAATTCATTTTCATTTATTGAACCTTGGCATCATTCTTGCGTAAATGTTTTACAGTTTGTACGAAAATGGTTTGTACAGGACGAAAAAAAGTGCATTAAACATTTGAAAATAAAGTCAATAAAAAGAAAAGCATGCAGAAATGCGTACTCCTCATCTTATTCTTCCTCTTGTCTTACTCGATAAGCCATGGAAATACCCTAACTACAGACACATTATCTGTGGATAGCCTGGAGTCACGTCCTGCCTTTTTCAAAAGGATGTATAAAAATGTATACCGCTATTTCACAGAAGCAAACCAGGAGAAAGAAACCAAACGATTCGATTTCTCGGTTATCGGCGGACCGCATTTTTCGAGCGACACCAAATTGGGACTAGGTCTGGTAGCTTCGGGACTGTACCGGGTAGACCGGGAGCATCTGACCCTTCCGCCTTCCAACATTTCTTTTTACGGGGACGTAACTACCACCGGTTTTTATCTGTTAGGCATCCGGGGGACGACCATTTTTAAAGAAGACAAATACAGGCTCGGGATCAATTTTTACTTCTTTTCTTTTCCGAGTAAATACTGGGGTATCGGTTATACAAACGGAAATCAGAAGGATCATTACACGACTTACAAACGCCTGGAGAAACAAATCCGGGTGGATTTCTCACGCCGTCTGTTTCCCAACACCTATCTGGGTGTGACGGGACTTTTCAGGCATGTCAACGGTAAAGATTTTAAAGACCCCGGTTTTCTGGACGGTGAAAAAGCAAATATCGCCACACAAGGATTCGGTCTGTTTCTGACTTATGATTCGAGGGATTTTCTTCCTAATCCATACCGGGGAACTTATGCCAGAATCGACCAGCTCTTTTTCCCGGATTTCTGGGGAAACAAATTCAAACGGACAGAAGTATTCTTCAGGCAATACAATAAGTTGTGGAAAGGAGCCATTCTGGCATCCGATTTGCAGGGGACATTCAATTATGGCAATACCCCCTGGAGTATGGTCGCCCTATTGGGAGGTTCTTATCAGATGAGAGGCTATTATGAAGGACAATACCGGGACAACGACCTGATACAAACTCAGGTAGAACTAAGACAACATATCTACAACCGGCATGGAATCGCCCTTTGGGGAGGTGCAGGAAATGTGTTTCCGAAATTCAAGTACTTCAAATGGAAGGAAACGCTGCCTACTTACGGCATCGGCTACCGGTGGGAATTCAAGAAACGGGTAAATGTCCGGTTGGATTATGGATTCGGAAAAGGGCAAAGTGCTTTTTATTTTAATATCGACGAAGCTTTTTAAACAATGACTATGTTACATCAAATAAATCTGTTATTCCGGCGTTTTCTGACCGATGCACGTCAGTTATTCCGTTTCTTCGTTATCGTCAACCTGATTCCCTGTATTTTGCTGGTATTTACAGAACCTTATTCTTTTATGGGAAAGGTGATCCTGGTCACTTTTCCGTTGGGGATGTATCTTTTTGTATTCTCGTGGTTGAAAAATATCGGATTGATGCAGCTGATATTGATCCCGCAATTGATCTTCAATGCTTTTCAGATCGTTTTATTCTACCTGTTCGGCGAATCGGTGATCGCTGTCGATATGTTTCTGAACCTGGCGACGACCAACGTGACGGAAGCCAGTGAATTGCTGAATAATCTGTGGCCGGCGATCATCCTGGTTTGTGTGATCTATATCCCTACGATTGTGATTGCAGCTATCGGTTGTAAAAAGAGGGTGCATCTGACGCCTGTGTTCCGGAAAAAGATGGCTTGTACCGGGTTGATTATCGGGCTGGTTTCGTACGGTTTGACCTTCACGGCTACGAACAGGAATACGGGAAGCTATAAATTGCAATACGACGTATTCCCGGTGAATATCTATTATAATCTTCGTTTTGCCGTGAAAAAATGGCAACGGAGTATGATTTATCCTCTCACGTCGAAAGGCTTCACTTTCCAGGCCCATAAAAGTGTAAAATCGGCGGATAGAGAGATTTATGTGTTGGTAGTAGGAGAAGCCAGCCGGGCGGTGAACTGGAGCCTTTGGGGATATGAACGGGAAACGAACCCCCTGTTATCCCAGATTCAGGGCCTGGCTTTATATAAAGATGCCATTACACAGGCAAATGCTACACATAAAAGTGTTCCCCTGATTTTATCCGCCGCCAATGCCGAACATTTCGAAGACATCTATGGGCAAAAAAGTATTGTCGAAGCCTTTAAAGAAGCAGGGTTCAAAACGATTTTCCTCTCGAATCAGACGCCTAACCGTACTTTTACCGACTATTTTGCAGCAGAAGCGGATTTCCACCACAATATCCGCCCGGCATCGGCAGGAGGGATCTATACCGTCAATAACTACGACGATGCCATGCTTCCGTTGGTGCAGCATTATATCGATTCATTACCGGATAACTTATTTTTTGTGTTGCACACCTATGGTTCACATTTCAACTATTTTGAACGTTATCCGAGGGAGTTCGCCCATTTTACCCCGGACGAAGCGACAGAAGTGGAGGTGAAAAACCGGCAACAACTGATCAACGCATATGACAACAGCATCCGTTATACGGACTATTTTCTGCACCATCTGATCCAGATTCTGGATTCGACGAATCATACGACAGCACTTTACTATAGCCCGGACCACGGGGAAGATTTGTTGGACGACGACCGGAAACGCTTCCTGCATGCTTCGCCCCATCCGACGTATTATCAATTGCACATACCACTATTCTTATGGTTTTCCGATCAGTACCGGCAGGAATTCCCGGAACGATATGCAACGGCACTCGCCAACCAGACACAACCGGTATCTACAATCGTGGCTTTTCACACGATGCTGGACATGGCCTCTATCACGACCCCATTACTGAATACCGGTTACTCACTGATCAGCCCTGATTATAAAGCCCGGCGAAGGATGTATCTGACCGATCACGATCAACCTATTTTCTGGTATAATTCGGGCTTGAAGAAGCAAGATAAAGCTATGATCGAAAAAAATCATCTGGACCACCGATAAACTCTAACAACCGGAATCCCTGAGGAAACACAGGTTTATCGGGAAAGCCGATGTTTAAAATTAAACACACAGTATGTTTGATGAAAAAAACGACCGGGATATTTTTTAGAGATCATCAAAACATTAATTTTGCAATCCAATAATCATACATTTTTAAAACCTGAAAATATGAAAATAGCTATCGTCGGGGCAAGTGGAGCAGTAGGACAAGAGTTTCTGCGCGTATTGGAAGAAAGAAATTTTCCTATGGATGAGTTGGTGTTATTCGGTTCGAAACGGAGCGCCGGCACCCAATACCTGTTTCGTGGTCAGCCGCTGACTGTAAAACTTTTACAACACAACGACGACTTTAAGGACATCGACATAGCTTTCGTTTCGGCCGGAGGCGGTACTTCGAAAGAATTTGCCGAAACGATCACCAAATACGGGGCTGTAATGATCGATAATTCGAGTGCTTTCAGAATGGACGAAGAGGTACCTTTGGTGGTACCGGAGGTCAACCCGGAAGATGCTCTCAACCGTCCCCGTGGCATCATCGCGAATCCGAACTGTACGACTATCCTGCTGGTGGTTGCCTTAAAAGCCATCGAACCATTGAGCCACATCACCCGGGCCCGTGTATCGACCTATCAGGCAGCGAGCGGCGCAGGCGCAGCAGCTATGGACGAACTGTATAATCAGTACCGGCAAATCCTGGCAGGGGAAACACCTACGGTGGAGAAATTCGCCTATCAACTGGCTTTTAACCTGATTCCTCAGGTAGACGTTTTCACGGATAACGGCTATACCAAAGAGGAAATGAAAATGTTCAACGAGACACGGAAAATCATGCATTCGGATATCCGGGTAAGCTCTACTTGTGTGAGAGTACCGGCCTTACGGGCCCATTCGGAAAGTATCTGGATCGAAACAGAACGCCCGCTCTCGGTAGAGGAAGTCCGGGAAGCTTTTTCCCGTGCCGAAGGTCTGGTATTGCAAGACAATCCGGCAGAACAGGATTATCCGATGCCTCTTTTCTTATCAGGCAAAGATCCGGTGTATGTAGGCCGTATCCGCAAAGACCTGGCGGACGAAAAAGGATTGACTTTCTGGTTAGTAGGCGACCAAATCAAAAAAGGCGCCGCTCTGAATGCAGTACAGATTGCCGAATATCTGTGTAAAAAAGGACTTTAAACGGAAGGAAGCGAATAACAACGGTTATTCATCCGGCAGGAAGAGATCCGGGACGAGGAATGGAAAGATCCCGGGTTCTTCGGTAGTCTCTGCACAAACGAAGCATTTGTATGCGGGATCGACCGGACAGGCAGAGATAGAGAGATTTCGAAGGTTTTCTGACTGAAATATGCGGGGCCGATGATCGTCGAAGCGGACTTCGAAACCGGACAAGGGGGAGGATAAGCCGCTACCGATGTATTTTAAAAAACTTTCTTTCACGGACCAATAACGGAAAAACAGTTCATCCTGCGCATCTCCGGCAAGATTTTGCAGGCACTGAATTTCTGCAGGATGGAAAAAACGCCGGGCCACTTCCATGCGGGCTTTCCTTTTTTGCTCGATATCGATTCCGACTTCGAGATGCGAAAAAGCCGCCACGATATAATCACCGGAATGCGATAAATTATACCAAACCGAAAACCGGCTCTCCACCAATGGTTTACCATGTTCACCTATACGGATGAGGTAATCTTCTTTGTGCAGTCCCCACAAACGGAACAATAACCGCCGAATCATCCCCTCACCCAATAATTTTGTACGCCTGACTCCGGGATTTTTGTATCCGGTTACTTTCCGGACCGTGTCTTCACCTACTAACGGAAACAGTTCATCTTCGGAGAGATGCTGAAAATCGGAAATCCGTAAATAATAAATTTTAAGCATGTCGGTTGAAATAAAGATTACAAAAATACGATAAGCTTGGAGAAAAAAAATCGTAAAATTGTTAAAATCCTTAAGATTTGACAAAACAGTTCCTTGAAAATTTAACGTTTCATTCAAAAAAAACGTTTGAAATATTGGTATTTAATCCGATTTTCTTTACTTTTACCCCCTAGAAAAAAGACAACATAAATACATTAATTTAATATCATGGAAATTAAAAAGTCACCGAAAGCAGATCTGGAAGGGAAGAAAGGCGTTTTCTTCGAGATCGGACTTACTCTGGCTTTAGCGGTGCTGTTATTTGCTTTTGAATGGAAATCTTCCACCGAACAAGTAACTCCATTTCAGACTCCCGCTGAAGAACAGATAGAAGATGAGATTATTCCGATTACGCAACAAATGCTAAAACCTCCACCACCACCTCCTCCAGCCCCGAAATTGACGGACTTGATCGATATTGTAGAGGATGACACCAATATCGACGATGATCTTGAAATTTTAGACGCAGAAGACCAATCGGAGAACCAAGTGATAGAAAATGTCGCCGATTTTGGAGAATATGGTGAAGAGAATACCGGAGAGTCAGAGATTTTCCAGGTAGTTGAAGATATGCCGAGTTTCCCGGGTGGTAATGTATCGAAATGGATTGCGAAGAATGTAAAATATCCGGTTCTGGCCATGGAAAACGGTATTCAGGGGAAAGTTTTCATTCAGTTCGTGATCGAGAGAGACGGTTCTATTACCGACGTAAAAGTAGCGAGAGGAGTAGATGCCTCTTTGGATAAGGAAGCTGTACGTGTTGTGCAGTCGATGCCGAAATGGAAACCAGGAAAGCAGAGAGGTAAACCTGTACGTGTAGCCTACACTCTGCCGATCAACTTCCAGTTATCGAACAATTAGCAGATTATCGATCAAATTTATAAAGGGCTGTCATCTTTTGTCAGCCCTTTCTTTTGTCATGAAAAAGGTGAATGCCGAAACAGCAGGCCTCTGTTTTACGTTATTGCAGCAGCCTTCAAATTTTATTATTTTATATGTATTATACGGATCAGGAAGCAGAGAAAGCGATATTAGTAGGAGTAGCCCTTCAATCGGAAGGGATCACCTACGAGCAGATGACCGAATATCTCGACGAATTGTCATTTCTGGCAGAGACAGCGGGAGCAGAAACGGTAAAAATTTTCACACAGAATTTAGATAAACCGGTACATGCCACTTTTATCGGCAAAGGGAAACTGGAAGAAATCAAAGCTTACACCGAAGAAAACCCGGTAGATATGGTTATTTTCGACGATGAATTGAGCCCGACACAGTTACGAAATATAGAATCTGTCTTTCCGGGAATCAAAGTGCTGGACCGGACGAACCTGATTCTGGACATTTTTGCCAGCCGGGCACGTACGGCACATGCCAAAACCCAGGTGGAACTGGCTCAATACCAGTATTTACTTCCGCGTCTGACCGGAATGTGGACACATCTGGAGCGACAAAAAGGAGGTATCGGATTAAGAGGACCGGGAGAAACGGAAATCGAGACCGACCGCCGGATCATCCGGGATAAAATCAGCCGTTTGAAAAATGAACTAACCAAGATCGACAAACAAAAGGTCATTCAACGGAAAAACCGGGGTAAACTGGTGCGTGTCGCTTTGGTAGGTTATACGAATGTCGGAAAATCGACGTTGATGAACCTGCTGAGTAAATCGGATGTATTTGCAGAAAACAAATTGTTTGCTACACTAGATACGACCGTGCGGAAAATTGCGATTAAAAATGTGCCGTTTTTGCTGGCGGACACGGTAGGTTTTATTCGTAAATTACCCCATCACCTGGTGGAATCGTTCAAATCTACGTTGGACGAAGTGCGCGAGGCAGACGTTATTCTTCATGTCGTGGATATCTCCCATCCGCAATTCGAAGATCAGATGAAGGTGGTCAATGCTACTCTGGCAGAATTGATCAAAGAACCCAAACCGACGATTATCATTTTCAATAAAATCGACGCTTTTCATTATGTACAGAAGGAAGAAGACGATTTAACCCCTGTGACCAGAGAAAACTATAGTCTGAACGACCTGAAACAAATGTGGATGTCGCGACAGGGAAGTGAAACCGTATATATATCGGCCGTTAAAAAGGAGAATATAGAAGAACTGAAAGAAAAGCTTTACGGTATCGTCAAAGAGATCCATTCGGCACGATTCCCCTATAATGACTTTTTATACCAGGATTATACCGAAAACAATCCGGAAACAGAAGAGTAGGTTTCTTTACTATTTGTTAATATTAAGACAATACCTCAACGAAAACGTTTTAATATTAACAAATACTTAAAATCAATCATTCATAATTTTGTTTTTTAAACATATTCTTTTATTTTTAATGAACCGGAAAAGTCTGGAAACATTAAAATGAAAGATTATGGAAGTAAAAAAATCACCTCAGGCAGACCTTGAAAACAAGAAAAATATTTTTTTGGAAATAGGTCTTATGCTTGCCCTGGGTACTATTCTATTCGCATTCGAATGGAAAGTTTCCGGGCGTCAACCCGCTGATTTCGTCACGGTATCTGAAATCCCGACCGAAATCGAGATGGTACCGATCACCATGATGCATCAGATTACCCCACCTCCTCCCCCAGCCCCGAAGCCTTTCGATTTACTGGAAATTGTGGATGAAATAGATCCTTTGTCGGACGATCTGGATATCATCGATGCAGATGACGAAAGTAATAATAAAGAATCTTTCGACCTGAATAATTTGAATTACGATGAGGAATACGACACAGACGAAGTAATCGCTTTCGTGCCGAGCGAGGATATGCCGGTATTTCCGGAGAATATACAAAAATGGCTCTCAAAGCATGTGAAGTATCCTCAAATTGCCCTTGAGAACGGGGTACAGGGGAAAGTATTCGTTCAGTTTGTGGTTGAAAAAGACGGCAGTGTGAGCAATATCAAAGTGGTGCGCGGAGTAGATGCTTCTTTGGATAAGGAAGCGGTGAGAGTGGTGTCGGTGATGCCGAAATGGAAACCCGGTAAACAAAGAGGCAAAGCGGTGAGGGTGGCTTATACGCTTCCGATTGCATTTCAGATAGGGAGTTATTGAGTTACTGAGTTATTGAGTTACTGAGTTATTGAGTTGATGAGTTACTGAGTTGGGGGGGAGAGTTGAAATAAAAAAAGTGTTTATATACATAATTTACCCTAAATGTAAGTTTATAAGTATAAACATGTATATAACTGCCTAAAGAATACAAGGCAACAAAAAAGAATAAACTTTTTTGTAGCCTTGTATTTTATGGAGCCGTTATTTAACGATTACGAGAAAATAATTCTTTTTGCCACTTTGGGCGAGGATATATTTTCCGTCGATGAGGTGAGATTCACCGATGATGGTTTCTTCACCCTGTACTTTTTCTTTATTGATACCGATAGCATTGGATTTCAAAGCTCTGCGGGCTTCTCCTTTGGAAGACATGATGGCTGTTTTATCGGCTAAGAAGTCGACAATGGAGATACCTGCTTTTAAATCGGCCGCCGCAATTTCGTATTGGGGAACCCCTTCGAATACGGACAGGAAAGTATTTTCATCGATTTTCCTCAAGGTCTCGGAGGTTGCATTCCCAAAGAGGATTTGGGAGGCTTCCAGGGCCAGGTTGTAAGCTTCTTCCCCATGGATCAGGCAAGTAATTTCTTTTGCCAGGGTTTTCTGCAATTTCCTGAGGTGCGGAGCTTCCCGGTGTTCAGCGATCAAAGCATCGATCCGAGCGGGAGGCAGGATGGTGAAGATTTTGACATAACGTGCGGCATCTTCATCGGTGGTATTCAACCAGAACTGATAAAATTTATAAGGAGAAGTACGTTCGGGATCTAACCAGATATTCCCCGATTCGGTTTTCCCGAATTTTTTTCCATCGCTCTTGGTCATCAACGGCCAGGTCAAGCCATAGGCGTCGAGCCCTTCTTTACGACGGATCAATTCGCCTCCGGTAGTAATATTTCCCCATTGGTCGGAACCTCCCATCTGCAACATACAACCGTAGTTTTTACGCAGATGAAGGAAATCGTATCCCTGCACCAGCTGATAGGTGAATTCTGTAAACGACATACCCTGGGCCGACTCGCTACTGAGGCGTTTTTTTACGGAATCTTTAGCCATCATATAGTTGACGGTAATATGCTTACCGATTTCACGGATGAAATCCAGAAATGAGAATTGTTTCATCCAATCGTAGTTATTCAGCATAATAGCAGCATTGGAAGCAGTGGAGTTGAAATCGATAAACCGGGATAACTGAGCTTTGATCCCGGCCATATTTTTACGGATAGTCTCTTCGTCTAACAAGTTTCTTTCCTGTGATTTGCCACTAGGATCGCCGATCATACCGGTAGCTCCACCGATAATAAAAATCGGTTTGTGCCCGGCCATCTGAAAGTGTTTCATCATCATCACAGAGACCAGATGTCCGACATGCAGAGAATCGGCAGTCGGGTCGATACCTACGTATGCCGTAGTTTGTCCTTTAGCCAATAGTTCTTCTGTTCCCGGCATGATATCATGAATCATGCCTCTCCATTTTAATTCATCAACAAAATTCATCGTATTCTATTTTATATCGTTTCAAAAGCGGATCGTGTTGTACATCTGTTGTGCAAAGTTAAGAAAAGGATCGAATAACAAACTGTTCTCCCTGGTTTCTTCGCTGATAAAATGGAATTTATCGTTCAAAGCATCGACAATCATTAAAAGTACACAAACCATAATGAAATATTTTGCGATACCGAGGAGGGTGCCAAGCAGTTTATTGACCAACCCCAACGAAATAATATCGACCAGTCTGGTCAACATCTTCCCCAGCAAATAGACAACAATCACAACCAACAGGAAGGTAACGGCCAAAGCGATATAAGACAAGTAACGGGACGTGATATTCAGGAAGTCTTTCAATATCCCTTCGGTAAAAGGGCTGTAGCGTATGGCAATGAAAACCCCCAATATCAGCCCGGCTAAAGTGGCGACCTCGATAATCAATCCTTTCGAGAATCCACGGAAAGCGCCGTATAGTAAAAACAAGAGAATAACAATGTCAATATAGTTCATGGCAAATCCGATTTAAACGGGTTTCAAAGATACGAATTTATCGGGAGCATTTTTTCCTTTCATTTTCTATTATTTGATAAATTCTTAGTATTTTCGCCAATTGGTAAATAGGGTTCTTATACCCCCTTGTTAACATATCACTTTATAAAAACAAAATATAATGTACAGAACACACACATGCGGAGCACTTCGGCTTGAAAATGTAAACGAGAATGTCTGTTTGAGTGGCTGGGTTCAGAAAATCAGAAACCTGGGAGCCATGACATTTATCGATCTCCGCGACAGATACGGAATTACCCAATTGGTGGCAGAAGAATCTGCTTCTGAAGAGATAAAAAAACAAGTGGCACAGTTAGGACGGGAATTTGTGATTCAAATTCAAGGTAAGGTGGTGGAGAGAGCCAGTAAAAACAATAAAATACCTACAGGAGAGATCGAAATTATCTTAGATACGGTAAAGATTCTGAGCCGTTCGGAGATACCTCCTTTTACTATTGAAGACAATACGGACGGGGGTGACGAGATCCGGATGAAATACCGTTATCTCGATTTACGCCGGCAAATAGTGCGCAGGAACCTGGAATTGCGTCACCGGATGGCGCATTTGGTACGTAATTTTCTGGATGGCAAGCAATTTATGGAGGTAGAGACGCCGGTATTGATCAAGAGTACTCCCGAAGGAGCCCGTGATTTTGTGGTGCCTTCGCGGATGAATCAGGGACAGTTTTATGCATTACCGCAAAGCCCGCAGACTTTCAAACAACTGTTGATGGTCGCCGGTTTCGACCGATACTATCAGATTGTGAAATGTTTCCGGGACGAGGACCTTCGGGCAGACCGTCAACCTGAATTCACTCAGATCGATTGTGAAATGTCGTTTGTAGAACGGGAAGATGTACTCGGTATTTTCGAAGATATGATCCGCCATCTTTTTAAAGAAATCAGAGGCATCGATATCCCGGCATTTCCGCGGATGACGTGGCATGAAGCGATGGAGCAATATGGTTGTGACAAACCGGATATCCGTTTCGGTATGAAATTCGTAGACCTGACCCGTCTGGCCCGAACCAAGGACTTTGCAGTATTCAACAGTGCAGAATATATCGGAGGGATTTGTGTCCCGGGTTGTGCTTCGTATACCCGTAAGCAGCTGGACGAGCTGACCGATTTCGTGAAGCGTCCGCAGGTAGGAGCGAAAGGATTGGTGTATGTCAAATACAATGAAGACGGCAGCATAAAATCGTCGGTAGATAAATTCTATACGGCCGAAGAGCTGAAAGTATGGCTAGACACCTGCCAAGCTCAACCGGGCGATCTGCTCCTAATCTTATGCGGAGCGAAAAACAAAACTTTACCCCAGTTGTGTGAGCTTCGTCTGGAAATGGGAAACCGGCTGGGATTGAGAGATAAAAATGTATTCAAACCGTTATGGATCGTCGACTTTCCGTTGTTGGAATGGGATGAAGAGACACAACGTTTTTATGCGATGCACCATCCGTTCACCTCTCCGAATCCAGAGGATATCGATTTGATGGAAACACGGCCGGGAGATGTGAGAGCGAATGCCTACGACATGGTGATCAACGGCGTGGAAGTAGGGGGAGGTTCTATCCGGATCCATGATACAGCATTGCAGCAACGGATGTTCAAATGTCTGGGATTTACCCCGGAGCAAGCTGAAAAACAATTCGGTTTCCTGTTGAATGCTTTCAAATACGGCGCTCCTCCTCATGGTGGTATCGCCTTCGGTTTCGACCGTTTGGTTTCTATGTTTGCAGGCCTGGACAGCATTCGAGACACCATCGCTTTCCCGAAAAACAATTCGGGCCGGGATGTGATGATCGATTCTCCGTCGGAGATTTCGGCCGAGCAATTCAAGGAATTAGGCATTAAACTGAATCAATGATTTACCCCTAAATTCATACAAGTGTTTAAGGATGTAATCGGACATGAAGATATCAAGCAAAGACTGATCACCTCTCTCCGGACGGGGCGGATCAGTCATGCCCAACTATTTGCCGGAGAAACGGGATACGGTTCTCTGGCTTTGGCTTTGGCATTCGCCCAATATGTCTTTTGCACAGGTGATAAAAAAGAAGATGCCTGCGGAGAATGCCCTTCGTGTAAGAAAATACAGAAATACATCCATCCGGATCTGCACTTTGTATTTCCGGTTGTCCGGAAAACAAAAAGCCCGGTCAGTGATGAATATATCAACGAATGGCGGCGTCTGCTGACGCGGACGAATTATTTCGGTCTGGAAGAATGGTATACGGAAATGGGAGTAGAGGATAATGCACAAGCCGCGATATATACCGAAGAAAGTGCCAATATTCTCCGTAAGCTGAACCTGAAATCATTCGAATCGGATTATAAGATTCTGGTGATGTGGTTGCCGGAAAAGATGAATCCGGAATGCTCGAACAAACTGTTAAAGATCATCGAGGAGCCGTTCGACAAGACATTGTTTCTGATGGTTTCGGAGCATCCGGAACAGATCATCAATACGATACAATCGCGTTTGCAGCGTATTCACATTCCTCCCCTGCATCAGGAGCAAATACAACGACAGCTGATAGCTGAAAAAGGAATCGCTGCACAAAAAGCGGAAGAATATGCCCATGTAGCTTCGGGAAACTGGTATAAAGCCCTGCGGTTGCTGGACGAAACAGAAGAGCAAATTTACAACCAGGAAAAATTTATCAGCCTCATGCGGCTGTGCTGGGAAAGAAAAATGCTTCCGGTGAATGAATGGGTCAATGAAATATGCAGCCTTGGAAGAGAAAGGCAAAAGAATTTCTTAGCGCATGCCTCACGGATGATCCGGGAAAATTTTGTCCGGAATTTCGGTTTGGAGCAACTGAATTATATGACGGAACGGGAGAAAAATTTCTCACAACGCTTTGCCCCTTATGTACATGAAGGAAATGTCATTCCATTGAGCAACGAGTTCGAGCGTGCTTATAGCGACATCAGCCGGAACGGAAATGCAAAAATCATTTTTACGGATCTCTGCATAAAAGTCATGCAAAATATCAGACCCAATTGAAACTGTTTTCACGTACAATAATATATAATGAAAAAATCAATTTATGAACGATATACACAATAACGAAAATATAAGCCAGGAAGAAGAATTCGTTTCGCCCGGGCAAGAAAAAGTAAACGGCAAAGCGACGCCTGAGCAATCGGGGCCTTCGACCGGGGAACCCCGTGAACAACCGGGAGAACCGACGGAGGAAGCCGTAGAGATCGAAGAGACGGAAGAGATAGAAATTATCGAAGCCGGGGAATTTACAGTCCCGAAAAAAGAAGAGGAAGAAGAGGAAATTCAGGAACTTCATACGAAGCATCCGCGGCGGGATGTGCCGGTAATCGACCATCGTTTGCTAGCGGGGAAATTGACGGTATACGACTGGCTGGAAGATCTGCCTGCAACGGATTGTGCCCCGGAGATCGTAGAAGTAAGGTTTAAAAATACACGGAAAGGGTTTTACAGTAATCCGTCGAAACTAGCTTTAAAAGCAGGAGATATCGTGGCGGTCGAAGCAGCTTTGGGACACGACATCGGGGTGGTATCTTTATCGGGTGAACTGGTAAAGGAACAAATCCGGATCAAACGGGTGGATCTCGAGCGGAATCCGCTGAAGAAGGTATACCGGAAGGCCAAACCCCACGACATCGAGAAATGGCAACAAGCCATTGCTTTAGAGCACGATACGATGATCCGTTCGCGGAAAATCGCAGCCGACCTGAAACTGAATATGAAGATCGGTGATGTGGAGTATCAGGGAGATAAAACAAAAGCTATATTTTATTATATCGCAGACGACCGGGTGGATTTCCGGACGCTGATCAAGGTGTTGGCGGAGACTTTCCATATCCGTATCGAAATGAAACAGATCGGGACACGTCAGGAAGCAGGCAGAATCGGGGGTATCGGTCCCTGCGGACGCAAATTATGCTGTTCGACTTTTATCACGAATTTTATTTCGGTGTCGACCTCAGCCGCCCGCTATCAGGATATTTCGCTGAATCCTCAGAAGCTGGCCGGACAGTGCGGGAAACTGAAATGTTGTCTGAACTATGAAGTGGATGCGTACGTCGATGCGCAGAAAGATTTCCCTTCGACCAATATTACTTTAAATACGGGAGAGGGTTTGCTTTACCATCAAAAAACGGATATCTTCGGTCAGATGATGTCTTATAGTACGGATAAAGAAGGGAAGGGTATTTTTATCCAGATTCCGGTGAAACGGGTAAAGGAAATCATCGCGATGAACCGGAAAGGAATTATTCCTCCAAAAGCGGTAGAAGAAAGCGGAAATACCCCGACAGATATAAAATATACGGACGGCGTGGGAGAAGAAAGCCTGAACCGTTTCGACGAAAAGAAGCAGAAGAAGCGTCATTCCAGGCAACGAAATAATAATAATCGTGAAAATGGAAACTCTAACACTCCCCGTAACGAAAAAAATGAAAGAAACGGAGAACGGGGAGGACAACGGCCTTTCCGTAACGGCCCGAGACAGGATCAGCGCAGAGATTCGAGACCTATACAAAGGCCCAAGCCACGAACCGATCAGCATTCACAATCCAAAACTGAACAATGATGCAAAACTATCGTCCTTTTACCGGTATTACCCCTGCTGTCAAAATTTTATTGATTCTGAACATCGTGATGTACTTTCTGAGTATGTTTATCGATAGCCGGATGCATGTGGATACAGCCCATCTATTAGGACTTCATTTGCCGCAATCTGTCTTTTGGCGCCCATGGCAATATGTCACACACATGTTTATGCACGGGTCTTTCGGGCATTTGTTTTTCAATATGTTCGCTCTTTTTATGTTCGGCCGGATACTGGAGTCGGTATGGGGAACGCAGCGTTTTCTGATTTTCTATTTTGTCTGCGGTATCGGGGCGGGCTTGCTGAATAGTGCGGTCGGCTGGTTGGAAATCCACCGGCTGATGGAGCAATATTATGCCTTCCAGAATGCGCCTTCTCCTGCGCTTTTAGCGCAGCTTGTGGAGCGTCAGCTAGGCCATCCGGCCCAGTGGGTGTGGGAGGTGGTGGATAATTGGACCAACAATCCGGATTCGCAACAATACATTGTAGCAGGGAAACAACTCTTCCGTCAGATCGTAGAACTGAAAGTAAATGTCCCGATGATCGGGGCTTCGGGAGCGATATTCGGTATCTTGCTGGCATTCGGAATGCTGTTTCCGAATACGGAATTGTATCTGATGTTTATACCTATTCCGATCAAAGCGAAGTATTTTGTATTGGGATACGGTCTGCTGGAGCTTTTCCTGGGCATGCAGAATAGCGCAACGGACAATGTAGCCCATTTCGCTCATCTGGGAGGGATGTTGTTCGGTTTCTTTATGGTCAAATACTGGAGTAAAAACAGGCGAAGGTTCTATTAAGAGATGATGTATTACAACAATTACGGCGGAAATTTTTCAGAAGGAATCCGGGAAGGGATCAAAAATTCTTTCCGGAAGGGTTCTTCTCTCACCCGTCTGATTTATATCAATTGCGGGATTTTTCTTGCTTTGAAGTTGATATATATCATGATGTTGTTGTTGGGGAAAGGAGAAGAATTTTATCCGACATTGCTGGAATGGATCGGCGTGCCGGCAGATCCGGAGTATTTATTGAGCCGTCCGTGGACGATCTTCACCTATATGTTTACTCAGTTCGATTTTTTACATCTGTTGTTCAATATGTTATGGCTTTATTGGTTCGGGAGTTTTTTCCTGAATTATTTTACGGAACGTAAATTAACGGGTGTATATCTTCTGGGTGGCCTATTCGGAGGTTTGCTGTATATTGCGGCCTATAATATTTTCCCTTATTTCAGTGAGCCTCAAATCAGTCCTTTCCCCCGCCCGGCGCTACGGCTGACCTCGTGGGCTATCGGTTCGTCGGCTTCTGTGATGGCAATCGTCTTTGCGGTATGTACTTATCTGCCGCAACATAAGGTCTATATTTTCCTGCTCGGACCGGTGAAACTGGTTTATCTGGCGTTGTTTACCGCCCTGATCGATATTATGAGTATATCTTCGGGAAATGCGGGGGGACATATCGCCCATTTAGGCGGAGCCCTGTTCGGATGGTTCTTTATCGTGGGAGTGAGAAGAAACCGGGACTTTGCTTCAGGGATCGTGAATTTTTTCGAAGGGATCGGACGGCTCTTCCAGCGGAAGAAGAAGATGAGGGTGAGGTATAAGAAGCATGTCTCGGAAATGAACGACCGGGAATACAATGCCCATAAGAAGAATGAGCAAGAACGGATCAACGAGATTCTGGATAAAATCTCGCGTTCGGGTTACGAAAGCCTGACCCGGGAAGAAAAAGCAATCCTCTTCAAGGCTAAAAACTGATTTTATGGAGGTAAGTAAACCAGATACCGGTTCTTTATCAAACCAGAAGTGCTTTCCCTACTATGCTGAAAATATTGGATAAGATTGTATATATCGTCAGTTTGATCGCTGCGTTCGGGTTAATAGGAGCATATCTTTCCCCTATAATCAACCCCAATACCTTTGTCTTTTTTTCGTTACTGGGTTTGGCTTATCCTTATCTTCTGATCGGCAATTTTATCCTTTTACTGTACTGGATTTTCCGTTGGAAGCGGAGGGCCTGGCAGATCGTAGTCGTGATTGCGATCGGGTATCCGACTTTCAGGACTTACTACGGGACAGCGAAAACCGAAACGGGGGATGTTTCGTACGATTTGTCGCTCTTGTCGTACAATATCCGTTATTTCGATGTGTATGGCTGGAGTAATCAGAAGAACACGAGGGAAAAATTATTCAATTATCTGAATAAATTCGACGGGGATGTGATCTGCTTGCAGGAATTTCTAATGAACGGGAATCCGGACCGACGGAAAACGGTAATCGAACAATTGCATACCTACCCCTATTATTATATCGAGAAGGATATGGCTATTTTTTCCAGGCTTCCGATTCTGCACAAAGGACACCTGACTTTCGCCCCTGGTTACAGCAGTTCTTGTATTTACGGAGATTTCAAGCTAGGAAAAGATACGGTGCGGTTGTACAGTGTTCACCTGGAATCCTACAAGCTGGGCAAGAAGGAGCGGCAATTTATGAAAGAAATCAGTTCAGGGCTGAAGGGTAACGATATCCCCGAAGGGGTGAAGAATCTCACGACACGCTTAATGATAGCGAACAAGAACCGGGCGCATCAGGCGGAGGAAATTCAACGGCATATCGACGGAAGCCCTTATCCTGTGATATTGTGCGGCGACTTCAACGATACTCCTCTCTCCTATACTTACAGGCAATTAAGCAGGAAGTTAACGGATAGTTTTATTGAAAAAGGCCGGGGCATCGGCAATACTTACATCGGAGAGTTTCCCTCTTTCCGCATCGATTATGTCTTACATTCCCCGACACTATATACGGTGGGTTATACCCGGGAGGATATCACGCTTTCGGATCATTATCCGATCAAGGTGAAGATAAGGAAGGGAAGTTGATTTATCAGAAAATTCTGAAGATTATTTGGTGGATTTAGGGAATTATTCTATTTTTGCAGCGTTAAAGAAAATTATGGGGGGGTTAGCTCAGTTGGCTAGAGCGCTTGCATGGCATGCAAGAGGTCGTCGGTTCGACCCCGATACTCTCCACTCCAGAGTTCTTAAAGTTTGTAAAGTTCATAAAGTTTATGACCGAAGGTATTCCTTATCAGGAAACTTTCCATTAACTTTATGGACTTTATTGTTTTATCGAATTCTTATTATTCGTTTTATGGAAGAATCAGATAAAAAACTAACCCGTAAGATCAGTCCCTATAAGATCATTTACCCGGTCATTATCGGTCTGGGTGTTGTGTCGTATATGCTATACCGGGAATTCGATCTCACTGCTTTCGAACAAATTTCTTTCGGCTGGAGCTCGGTGTTCTGGCTTTTCGTAGCAGTGATGTGTATGTTTATCCGTGATCTGGGGTATGTTATCCGTATCCGGGTTCTTTCGGGGGATCGTTTGAGCTGGATCAAGTCGATCCGGATTATTTTTCTTTGGGAATTTACCTCGGCGGTAACTCCCTCAGCGATCGGCGGTACCAGTCTCGCTATTCTTTTTGTCAATAAAGAGGGGATCAAAGTAGGACGTAGCTCGGCTATTGTCATGGCTACTTCTTTTCTGGACGAGCTTTATTTTATTCTGATGTTTCCGATTATTTTGCTTTGTGTGGATTCGAGCGGGTTGTGGGAGATGTCGGGAGTGAGTTCAGGAGTAAGCAAAAGCCTGATCTGGTTTGCAGTGGGCGGCTATTCGATCAAGCTGGTGTATCTTTTAATTCTGAGCTACGGACTTTTCAAGAATCCCCGGGGGCTGAAATATCTATTGATGAAATGTTTCAAATTAAAGCTTTTACGTAAATGGCGGCACAGTGCCAACGAAGCAGGTTCGGATATCATCCGCAACTCTTACGAATTGCGTCATATGCCGTTTTCTTTCTGGCTGAAGACTTTCGGAGCCACTTTCTTTTCATGGACGGCACGGTATTGGGTAGTGAATGCGATCTTAATGGCCTTTTTTGTATTGAAGGATACGGATTGGGCGACTCAATTTCTGATTTTTGCCCGGCAACTGATTATGTGGATCATGATGCTGATCAGTCCGACTCCGGGAGGAAGCGGTTTTGCCGAATTCGTATTTAAAGAATATCTGGGTTCCTTTATTATAGGAGGAGGAGCCGGTGTAGCGATCGCTATGGCCATCGTATGGCGTCTGATCACTTATTATCCTTATCTGTTCGTAGGTGTTTTTATCGTACCGAAATGGATAGGGCAACATTTCGGCGGACGTCCGAAGCCATCGGCAGCTTCTACCCCATCGGACGATTTAAATCATAACCTTGAAAATCAGTAGTAATTATGTTTTTGATATTTAAAAAACCGGAATACAGAAGATTCAATCTGAAACCCCGCTACTGGGATCCTGCCAAAGAAGAACGGGAAGAACGGGAGCGCAGGGTAAAAGCAGAACTCGGCTTAAAGGACGACGATAAAACTTATATCCCGAATATAAAAGGGCAATTCAGACAGGAGTATGAAAAACGGAAGGCGAACCGTAACGGGCTGAATAGCAATTATGCGCTGCGTTTGTTTATGATCCTGACGTTGTTGTTCATCATGGCCTTTTATGTGTTTGTAAAGAATCCGGACGGTATCCTGCGATTTCTGGGACTTTGACAAATATCCATTATCTTTGTCCTATCATATAACGGCACATTAGCTTAACTACATCAATCAATATGGATATCGTTCATCTTTTACCCGATTCAGTAGCCAATCAGATAGCAGCAGGAGAAGTCGTACAACGTCCTGCCTCTGTTGTCAAGGAATTAATGGAAAATGCGATCGATGCAGGAGCTAAGCATATTCAGGTAGTGTTGAAGAATGTCGGGAAAGCGATCATACAGGTGATCGACGATGGGAAAGGCATGTCGAACATGGATGCCCGGATGGCTTTCGAACGGCATGCGACCTCAAAAATCGCTTCGGCACAGGATTTATTCAGTATCAACACCTTAGGATTCCGGGGAGAAGCCCTTCCCTCTATCGCTTCGGTATCGGAGGTGGAATTAAAAACCCGGCAGGAAGAAGATGAATTGGGCACCTCTATCTTTATCGCGGCTTCGGAACTAAAAAATCAGGAGTCTGTCAGCTGTCCGAAAGGTACGAACATCTCGGTCAGGAACCTCTTTTATAATATCCCTGCCCGCCGGAAGTTTCTGAAATCCGATACGACGGAATTGCGCAATATTACCAATGAATTTCTGCGGGTAGCTTTGACGAATCCGGAGATCAGCTTCTGTTTGTCGAACAACGGAAATGTGATCTACAACTTATCCCCTTCGGGACTACGCCAGCGGATCGTAAATATTTTCGGCAAGTCGATCAATTCAAGACTGATCAATATCGATTGTGCCACGGGTCTGGTAGATATCAAAGGTTTCATTTGCAGTCCGGAACAAGCCCGAAAGACTTATGGCGAACAATATTTTTTCGTCAATAACCGTTTTATGAAGCATTCGTTTTTTCATAAAGCAGTGATGGAGGCCTATTCGGGACTGATCGGTGTGGATTGTATCCCCTCCTATTTCATCTATTTTACGGTGGATCCGTCTTTAATCGATATCAATATACATCCGACGAAAACGGAGATCAAATTCCAGAATGAGACGGATTTTTTCCAAATCTTGTTGGCAGGTATCAAGGAAGCCCTGGGAAAATTCAATATCACTCCTCCCCTGGACTTCGATACGGCTGGAAGTATCGAACTCATTCCTACGGAGAAGCCAGCAGCCCCCTATGTTCCGCGAATCAACTATAATCCGAACTATAATCCTTTCAATTACAGCAGCAGTAAGCTTAATCCACAGGATTCGGATTTCGAACATCCCAGTCGCACGGCAAGCAGTTTTCACCAGGAAAAAGCACCGGCCAACTGGGATATCTTATTCGACGGCTTAAAGGAAAAGGAGGAATCGATTCAGACTTCGATACCGGAAATGACCGAAAATATCAATCCGGTGGTACCGCATACGAATTGCTATTTCCAACTGAAAGGCCGGTATATCGTTACGCCGGTACAAAGCGGTTTGATGCTGATCGACCAGAAAAGAGCCCACGAACGCATCTTATTCGAAAAATATATGACGACCCTGAATACGCAAAAGGTAACGGGGCAGAAGAGTCTGTTCCCGGAAATACTGGAGTTGTCGGCAGGCGATTTTATGCTGGTAGGAGAAATTCTTGCAGACCTGGAATATTTAGGGTTCGAATTAAATGTTTTCGGTAAAAACGGTTATGCCATACATGCCACCCCACCGGACTTATCTTATACCCGGGCGAAGGAAGTGCTGATCGAACTGATCGAACATTATAAAAACACGGAGGGCAGTATCCGGGAGAAGATGAAAGAACGGGTGGTACTGGCTTTGGCAAAGGCCTCGGCAATCAGTTACAATACGGCACTCAGCTGTGAGGAAATGAATGAAATGACCGGTAATCTTTTTGCCTGTAAACATCATAATTTCACTGCAGACGGCAAAACGATCATCCACATTCTGAATTATGAGGATGTGAACAGTTGGTTTAAATAAAAACAGAGTCGCGTTTAATCGAAAAGAATATGTCGGTAATATTAGAGCATGTCAGTAAAGCATATGGCCGGCAAAAGGCGCTGGACGATATCGGTTTCAGGCTGGAAGAAGGTGAAATATGCGGTTTTCTAGGACCTAATGGAGCCGGTAAATCTACTACCATGAAAATCATTACCGGCTGTCTGAACGACTATCAGGGAGAAGTAAGGATCAAGGAGATGAATCTGCGTGAAAATCCACTGAAAATCAAAGCTATTATCGGCTATTTACCCGAACAAAACCCACTCTACCCGGATCTGTATATCCGGGAATATCTGCTTCACGTGGCCCGGCTTTATCGTGTCGGCCGGCCTGTAGCGAAGGTGAATGCGATCATAGAGCGAACCGGACTCGAGCCGGAAATTCAAAAAAAAATAGGACAATTATCGAAGGGATACAGGCAGAGAGTGGGATTAGCGCAAGCTTTGGTGCACGATCCCGAGATTCTGATCCTGGACGAACCGATGACGGGACTCGATCCGAACCAACTGGAAGAGATCAGGCATTTGATCAAAGAAACCGGAAAAAAGAAGACGGTGTTGTTATCGACCCATATTATGCAGGAGGTAGAAGCGATTTGTGACCGGGTAATAATCATTAACCAGGGAAAAATCGTTGCGGACCGACCGATCGGAGAGATCTGTACACATGCAGACGAAGGGATGGTACTTCGCGTTGAATTCAGCCCGGGAAGCGATACACACTGGCTAAGTAAAAGCGAACTGTTCACTCACACCTCACAACAGGCTCCGAACTGCTGGCGTTTAACTTCCCCCCAAGGGAAAGATCCACGGGAAGCCTTGTTTTTCGAGGCTGCCGTTCGCCGCTGTCCGATTATCGCATTGCATACAGAAGTTTATCAGCTGGAAGATATTTTCCACCGATATACACAGAATTTTCCGGCAAAGCCGGGAAAAGATTAACGTAGCCGGAGATGACCGATCAGCGCCGTGCAGATCGGCACATCTTCGATACCGGTTGACGAAACTACATTCCGGATCGAGATTACCAACCACAATCCAAGGCTTGCCAACCTAAAAGGAGATACGGATCCGGAACGAAGTGACACTAATCCATGGTAATGTAGGTTTTTAAATAATTACAGAGGTTTGAACAGTTACAAAAATGTAGAAGATAAGTCAATGGTAGTAACTTAAAAGATAAATAGAATGAGTTTATAAAATACACCAACTCATTTATTTTGACATATAAATACCCCCTAAAAGCTTGTAATAAAACTTTCAGGGGGTATTCATTCGAGGACAACCGATTTGAAAAACGGCTGATTAGATTCCTTCCAGAGCGTCGAAAGTTTTAGCTGTTTCAGGATTTGAAGGACGGGTCATCTTTGCATTGATGATTTTTCCTTCTTTATCCAAAAGGATAAAACGAGGAATTCCGGTAATCATATAAGCATCCATAAAAGTATTGTCGCCACCGTTGTGCAACTGGATACCTCCTAATTTATCTTCTTTTACCATCTTTTCCCAGGCTGCTTTGTCGCGGTCACAAGAAATACTTACGAAATAAATATTCTTTTTTCCGTATTTTTCTTCTAAAGTTTTCAAGTGAGGCAATTCACCCCGGCAAGGTCCACACCAGGTAGCCCAGGTGTCGATATAGACATATTTTCCGGCCAAATCGGCTAAGCTAACCTCTTTGCCATTGATGTCGAGATATTTGAAAGACGGTGAAGGCTGTCCAACAGCAATTCTAGCCCATTTTGCACACAATTCGTCGAATTTAGCTTTTTTTGCAGGATCGGTAACTTTAGCACTATATACCGGAGCAACTTCAGCCAAATGATCGACACCGGAATCTTTCACATAAGCGGTAACGATTTGATCGACCAAATATTCAACAACTGCAGGATTTTTGAAGTTTTGTTCAACGTAATCCAATTGTTTTTTCGTGAAAGTCAGATTATCGCGATCTTCCAGATCTTTAGCAGCCATCGCCTGAACCCGACCGATCAACGCCTCCTGATACCAATTCATACCAATCAAAGCTTCATCTTCGGTAATTGCGGAAACCAATTTATTGTAGAAAGCATCGGTAGGCTTGAAATCAGGAGCCTGTGCATAGTAGGGATGATAAAGGGGATAAATAGGAAGCGGTCCATAAACCATATAAGCCAATCTTTTTTTCTCTAACTGATTGAACTGCGGGTCGAATCCCAGGGTATCCAAATTTTCATTCAATTTCTTTATTTGTTCGTCTAAAGAGGCCAAAAATTCAGCTTCTTCCAACTTATAATCGGGGCTAAACCGTAAAGCCGGACTATTCAGGTATTCATTTTTTTTAGCGCCTTCACCGGTGAATGCAGGAATCATACGACGACCTTCGAATTTTACAGAAACGTCGAAACTTTTGCCCGGTTCAACATAAACCGGCACCTGCATTCTACCCAATACAACGGTAGCGTAACCCGGCTTAAGGTTTTCAGCCATCACAAAAAGGGCAGTATTCGTCGAATCCAAAGCCATCACGTAAGTAGAATCCTTGGTTATCAACTGAGGTTTGATTTCACCTTGGGGTTTGTCGAGATGAACCCGCACAGTAGTTTTAGATGCATTATTACATGACATGAGAGCCATTATAAGAATAGCAAGGAAAGAGAATTTCATCATATTACTATAATTTTAATTTAAGATGAGCGAATTTAATAAACTGCGATTGTGATCGGATCAAAATAGGGAGCTTTAACCTTTATTTAACCACTCTCTTCCGTAATCACCAGTGCTTTACTTCCATTCACCGGAAGGATTAAAACCATTCTTTTTAGCCCTGTCACCATTTTACAAATGCCGAATATTTAAAATCAAATCCTAAAAAATCAAATAAAATCACCACCTTCAATTTTTATGATAAACAAATAAAACATGTCTATTCAAATATCAAACTCTCATATACAGAAAAAAAATTGATTCTTTAAGATACTCCTGTAAGAAATATGCCAACGCTTTAAATCCAGAAAAGTAAAAGATAGAAATGTTCCTGCAACCGGTCACGAAGTTTTTTATAGGCAGTTTTCTTGAGGGTATGGACGGTCCCCTCGGATATAGACAATTGGGCAGCGATTTCAGCATTCTTTTTTCCCTGCATGGCCAGCTCAATAATTTTACGCATCTGTACCGGTAAAGCTCCGACCGCTTTCCTCACCAAAAGATAAGTTTCTTGCCGGATAACCTCATTTTCGAAATACGCTTCAGATTCTGTCAAAGCTTCTTTGACAAAATGTTCATCGACCTGTTCGCGTCTGATCATATTGAGGCAACGATTCCGTGCAACCCGATAAAGGTATCCTTTTACTTTAAAGATATCCTCAAAGTCGGCCCGATTCTGCCAATAGGTCAGCAAGGTTTCCTGAGCAACGTCTTTGCATTGTTCCTCATCCCGTATATATTTCATAGCAAATACACACAATATCGGATAATAATCTTCAAACAACTCCCGGAAAGCTGCCCTGTCACCTTGTTTTATATCTTCGATTAAACCGTTCATTTATCTACCGTTATCCATCACAAAAATATAATTAACCGGGCAAAAAACAATACCCTTATGAAAAAGAAACGGCTGCCTCATCCGATAGACAGCCGCTAGTTGTTTATTTCAAACAGAATATAAATCCTTATTTTAGGGGAATTTTTTCGATTCTTCTCTGGTGTCTTCCACCTTCAAATTCGGTAGACAGAAAACGCTCGACGATATCCTGAGCATCGTCGAAGGAGATAAAACGGGCAGGGATACAACATACGTTGGCATTGTTATGGAGGCGTGCCAACCAGGCGATTTCGGTCGTCCAACAGAGTGCACCCCGGATACCCTGATGTTTATTGACAGTCATACAAATCCCATTCCCACTCCCACAGAGCGCGATTCCTCTCTCGAACTCGCCGGATTCAACAGCAGCAGCCATCGGATGGGCAGTATCGGGATAATCCATACTTTCAGCAGAATGTGTACCGAAATCTTTTACTTCATAACCTTTCTGGCGAAGGAATGCCACTAATTTTTCTTTGTATTCGTAACCGGCATGGTCACAGGCAATAGCTATTTTCATTTCTATCGATTTGTTATTAGAGTCGCAACGTGCAAACTGTTACAACGATGTGATTATTCTGAAATACAAAGTTAAAGTTTTATCCTTAAGGAAAGCAAATAAAAAACGGGTATTCTTCCGAATACCCGCAAAGAAAATATTTCTTTTTTAGAGAATAAGCTTATATCCTTTACCGTGAACGTTGATGATTTCAACAGAAGGATCCTTTTTAAGGTGTTTACGTAATTTGGTGATGTAAACATCCATACTTCTGGCATTGAAATAATTGTCGTCGGCCCAGATGTTTTTGAGTGCATAATTTCTTTCGAGCACTTTGTTGACATTCTGGCATAATAATTTCAAGAGCTCAGACTCTTTTGTCGTCAGTTTTTGTTCTTCTTCTCCATCGAACAGGGTCTGTTTTTTAGAGTTGAAGGTCAATTTACCGATTTTGAAGATTTCCTGTTCATCTTCAGGTTTGAGTCCGGTAGAACGACGCAGTACGGCTTCGATTCTGAGTAATAACTCCTCCATGCTGAAAGGTTTGCTCATATAGTCGTCAGCCCCTAATTTGAAGCCTTCCAGGACATCTTCCTTCATATTTTTAGCCGTCAGGAAAATGATTGGAATTTCGCTGTTGATCTGGCGAATTTCCTTAGCCAGGGTAAAGCCATCTTTTTTAGGCATCATCACATCCAGGATACATATATCGAAAGGCTGGTTCAGAAAGGCTTCATAAGCTACCTCCCCATCTTCGCATAAAACAGTCTCGAATCCTTTTGCCCTCAGATATTCTTTCAGGAGCATACCCAGATTCGTATCATCTTCTGCTAATAAAATTTTTATTTTCTCCTCCATAACTATTTAGTTTTTAAATAAATTCTCTGAAAAATATACGCTTTTAGAAAAATAAAGTTCTCTTTACTTTTTGTTTTTTTGAGGTTAATGGTAAAATAATATCAAATCGGCTTCCTTTTCCTTCAGCGCTTTCCACTTCGATACGCCCTCCGTGTGCTTCCACGATAGTTTTTACATAGGATAATCCGAGGCCGAATCCTTTTACGTCATGTAAATTACCGGTCGAAACCCGATAAAAACGTTCGAAAATCAGCTTTTGCTCTTTCGCAGCAATTCCTATGCCATTGTCTATCACACTAATAATTATTTCCTGACCTTTATTCCGGGTGTAAACACTGATCTCCGGAACTTTAGTACAATATTTTATCGCATTATCCAATAAATTGGATACTACGTTCGTGATGTGTACCTCATCAGCATAAACTTCATCCTGGTCAGCCTCTAAATAACTATAGAGTTGTCCTCCTTTATCTTCTACACGCAGGCTAAATTTTGTCACAAGATTTTCAACAACCTCGTTGAGATTGACATTTTTTAGTTTCAGTTTCATCCGGGTTTCGGTAAACAAAGCGGTCTGGAGCACTTTTTCTACCTGGAAAGTGAGCCGTTTACTTTCATCGCGGATAATCCCGGCAATATGGTCGATGGTAGAGGGGGAATTGTTCACAGCCCCGTCTTTAAGCATTTGTGCAGCCAAAGAAATGGTCGCTATCGGGGTTTTAAATTCGTGTGTCATATTATTGATGAAGTCGTTCTTGATCGCAGATAATTTTTTCTGTTTAACGATGACTACGATACAGAATCCGAAACACAACACCAACAAAATGGTGATGATCAAACTGGGCAATAACAAGACGACAGAAGACAACAGATCATGTGACTGATCGGGAAAAATCAGAAAGAGGGTGGCCGGTTCCTGCTGTTGTCCAAAACTCATTTTCCGGTTGTAGGTGTAATCGGAATGCTGATTGAAGAAGTTTTGTGACATGAGGATAAATTCCCCTTTCTCTTTTACCGCATACTCGAAAGGAATTTTGACACCGTTATTCCTTAAACGTTCACCGATAATCTCTTTGAGATCGCTGCCATCCAATCGTTCTTCGATCGATTTTTCGGGCATTTCGGGAATCTTTTTAACCACGAGATCATATTCTTTTCCCAGACTGTTTTTGATTTCCTGGCGGGATTTCTGGATAGAATTCTGGAGATTCCGATTGCCTTTCTGTCCGAACAGTTCCCATACATTCTCTATCCTTTCGTCGTAACCGATGGGGAAGCGGCTGTAATCGATGACAATATTCATATCATTCTTTACATTGAGCCCAGGACGTAAATCCAGAGCCCGGGGCATTTCATGGACGACTCCATTTTTCCCCAGATGGTGGATTTCGTTTTTCTTTTCTTCGGCCATCTGCTGCTTATCCTTCTCTTCTAAATAAGTCGTTACCTGGTCGATAGATTTATTGACGAGATAATCAAAATGTGCTTTTTTCAACTGAAAAGCCGTTTGAAAATACCTCGCCTGTGTAAAGATCAATCCCAACAATGACAGACCTAAAACCACACCTAGTATGATAATCTGTTTTTTTCTCATACCCACAAATTTAACACTTCAAATTTAACACTTTGCACACTTAACACACTTTAACCTATAACGTTACTTCATAACACTAGCCGATTTTAACACTTTACTAGAGGGAAGGTCGATTTGTTAAATTCGCTCTGTGGCAGGTCTCTAAAACAAATGTTAAAATATTAGTTTTCTCCCTTTGTTTTTTCCCTTATACCCTTAAAAAAGTGTCATTTGTTCCCCACCGTCATTTCTACGGGTTTTCCCCAAATGTTTATAAGCCAAGTCGGTCACTTCCCTACCGCGCGGAGTACGCTTGATAAACCCTTCTTTGATCAGGAAGGGCTCATACACTTCTTCCAGGGTACCGGCATCTTCGCCGACAGCAGTAGCAATCGTCGTCAGGCCCACCGGTCCTCCCTTAAATTTTTCAATAATGGTGAGCAGGATTTTATTGTCCATTTCATCCAGCCCGTATTTATCGATATTCAATGCTTCGAGTGCATAACGGGTGATGTCACGATCGATGCTTCCATTACCTTTGACCATTGCAAAATCGCGCACTCTGCGCAGCAATGCATTGGCGATACGGGGTGTACCCCGGCTCCGGGAAGCGATTTCCATAGCAGCCTGACCGGTAATCCCCACATTCAGGATAGCGGCAGAACGGGAAATGATTCCGGAAAGGATGTCGGTATCGTAATATTCCAGATGGCAATTAATACCGAACCGAGCCCGCAAGGGAGCGGTCAGTAACCCACTACGGGTAGTAGCGCCGATCAAGGTAAACGGATTGATTTGTATCTGTACCGAACGGGCTGCAGGTCCTTTATCGATCATAATATCGATGCGGTAGTCTTCCATAGCAGAATACAGGTATTCTTCGACCACAGGACTCAAACGATGTATTTCATCGATGAAGAGCACGTCGTTCTCTTCCAGGTTGGTCAATAGTCCGGCTAAATCTCCGGGTTTATCGAGTACCGGTCCGGAAGTAATTTTGATGCCTACCCCCAATTCGTTGGCAATAATGGCGGATAAAGTCGTTTTCCCCAGTCCGGGAGGCCCGTGAAGGATGACATGGTCCAGCGATTCGCCCCTCATCTTTGCAGCCCGCACGAAGATTTCGAGATTCTCGACAATCTTTTTCTGACCTTGGAAATCGCCGAAATTCAACGGCCTTAAAGCCCTCTCGAACTCTTTTTCGGTTTCTTTTAAATCGGTGTTTCTTATATCGAATTCACTCATGGTTCGTATTTACAGATTTTCATCCAAAAATAGGAAAACTAATAGTGCTATCAAAGCACCGGTCAATTTTCTCCCAAAAACTCCCGAATATCCTGCTCTAGTTTACGGATCGGGAAATAAGCTCCGTATTTTATGTTCTGTCGCAATTCGTAGTCGAGATTGTTACGTCTGCGATACAACTCACTGACCATATCGTGGGTGACAACTTTGTTTTTCTTTGCTGTGCGCAGCATAGCCTTACAAACTTCTTTACATACGATCGAAATCAAATCGTACAGGTTGTGACCGCGAATAAAGAAATACACGTTATCGGGTTTTAATCCCAATTCGCGGTATTTTTCACGAACAATAGCCAGATCGGCATGGGGATATTTACGTCCGAGGTAATTGATTTTTCTTTCGACTCTCATCCGTAGTTCATCCAACGCCCGGGCCCCGTTGTCGTATACCAAAGGAAAAGCTTTGGAATTGGACAAGCTGATGTAAGCATCGAATTCGAACTGGCTGAAAAGCACGGGATCGGCATTCTGAAAGTAAAGATGCCATATGAAAAGATCGTACAGGATGGCTGAAAAGTCACTCAGAAACCGACGGAAATCGAATACCGTATTTTTTAAGTGGGTGACTCTGCTGCACACATCGTCAAGGCCATCGGCAAAGCAGTGGTGGTTTTCAAAAGAGTAGGTGTAAGTTTGAAGCACGAAATGTTTGACATCAATCTTTCTTTCCCTCAACAAATAACGATAGTCGCTGTCGATACAAATGAAGAAATCGGGACTCAGGAAATCAAAATATTTCAAACATTGGGTAACTCCACAAGTCTCCCGTCCATATTCGTTCCGTGAACCGGAAATGAAGTGAAACTTATCGTCCGGCCGGAAATGTTTCAGTACAGCTCCCCAGAAAGCAATATCGTCTTTGTTTTCAACATGTACAGCCGCCCTACAGCGAAACATTTTCGCATCCAGAGCAAAACGCCGTGCCGCATTAGCAAAATGCGAAGCACGAGAGGGATTCTCAGCACGAGCACCAAACATAAAATATAAAGTAAAAAGTTAAAAAATAAGCAAAAAGCTATAGGCTAAAAGCTAAAAGCAAAGAGCTATAGGCTGAGTACTATTAACTATTTTTTGACTTTAGTCTGTTATTCAAAGTTTTTACACACGAAGCTAAAAGTGCTATTAATTCTTTAACAATTTCAGCTAATTTTTCATATAAATCAATATAAATATAATCGGTATCCCGTAATAAATTCAACCAATACAACGTTTCATTCGCATCTTTTAAGCTCACTGCCAACTTATTTAAATAATCCGAATCACTTTGAGCAAAAACGGCTTCATGAATCAATGCCCCGATAGACGTACCACTTTTCAAAATTTGTTTACTTAGCACATACTCCTTCTTTTCCTGCTGTAAGTACTGAACCAGGCGTACAATTTCAACAGCAAAAGAATAACTTTTATCTTTTAATAACGGTATCATATCTTCTCTACTTTAACTTTCCACCCTTTAGCTTGTCGCTTATAGCCTCTGGCTTTTAGCTTTTTACCTTTATCAAGTCTTCCACAAATACCAGCTTATCTCCCCAACCATCGCCGAACAGGCTGGGAGAATGGGTGGAAGTGATGATCTGACAATTGGGATTCAGATGGCGGATTTCTTCGAATAATTTATATTGCCATTCAATGTGTAAAGATATTTCAGGTTCGTCCATCAAGAGGATGTAAGGCTGTTCTTCCATCAGGAATACACGCATCAGAATCAGCAACAACTGCTTTTCCCCGGATGATAGTTTGTAAAGCGGTATCACTTCTCCATCGTCGATAAAGATCAGATGATTGGTATGCGGATCAATTTGAATGGTCTTCTGTGTTTTGGCAAAAAGCCGGTCGACCGTCTCAAAAAGTGTTTTGATGCGTTGATTAATCCGGCCGGCTTCTTCAGGGAAATTAGTCGCTTTCAACCGATAATCCGAGAAAGAAGGATTGGACCCGCCGATATCGTATACAATAGTATGCAGCTCGTTATATAACTGGCTATACTCTTTACCGGCTTTCGGCCGGTCCCGGAACGGAACGTCGAAAGTACTGATTTTTTGATATTTTACGTTTCTCAATGCAGTTTTCAACTCTCCTGCAGTCATTTTCTGTTGGAAATCGACGGTATAATCGTCGATGGTAATCTTTACCCCGACACCGTAAATTCTCAATCGTTTTACATCAGCCATCATGATGGAATCGATGATATTGAATAAGGTCGTCTTACCGCTTCCATTGATTCCAATCAATATATTCACATCGGGATTGAGATTCTCCCAAAAAAAATCGTATTTCTTCCAGAGATTCCGGATTTCGATACTATGAACCGTATTCGACATAACTTTAAAGTAAAAGGTAAAAATGTAAAAGGGTGGAAAGAGCAAGCCGCAACAATCGACCCTTCAACAAAGATAGAAAACAAAAATGAAAAACAGATGAGAAAAAAGAATAAGTAAATCAGAAAAGATATAATTTTGCGGCGCTTGAAACGATTTCAATTCATTATCTTTTAGTTTTAATTTTTACCTGAATCTATGAAAGGGTTATATACCGTCTTATTACTGGTTTGTTCGAACATCTTTATGACTTTTGCGTGGTACGGACATTTAAAGTTGCAAGAGATGAAAGTGATCAACAACTGGCCGCTCATCGGTGTTATCCTGATATCGTGGGGAATGGCTTTTTTCGAGTATTCGCTCCAAATCCCAGGCAACCGTATCGGTTTTCAAGGCAATGGCGGACCGTTTACACTTGTTCAGCTGAAAGTGATCCAGGAAGTGATTACCCTTATCATTTTTGCCATTTTCACGATGATCTTTTTTCAGGGAGAAACATTAAAATGGAATCACCTGGCAGCGGGAGTATGTCTGGTAATGGCCGTATATTTTGTATTTATGAAATAAGCCTATTTTCAGGAGGGTTGGACAGGTTTATACGGTAAGGTAAACCAAAATTCGACATCTTCGCCGGGTTGGGAGTCATCACCGATCCGGCCTTCATTTTCCGGACGATCATTTCACAGATGGCCAATCCCAAACCTATCCCCTGAACAAAAGGATCGAGTCTGACCAAACGGCCGAATACCGGTTTTTGACCTAAAAATAAAGTTCCCGGTTATCGGACAGGCAGTATCCCATCGAGATACTTTCCTGTTCAGTAAATTTTATGGCATTATTCAAAAAGTTGATCAGGATCTTGAAAAACGCACCCGGTAATTAAATGCAACAGAATTCAATAAAACGATCTGTTTTTCCCCCATACCGTAAGAACAAAAAAACAGAGCTAGAGATTAAAAGCAGAAAGAATGACGTAATAATATATACTCATTCAAATTTTGACAAAGAAAAACAATTCCGGAAGAAAACCTTTCTGATATAATCCCGTTCATTTTATATTAAATCCCAGTATATATGTTTTCTACCGAATTCAGATATAAACTCAACAATCTCCGACGTATCCTGAAAAAAGCGACCGTCCAGCTGATCCGTATTTTATTTATCCTCGCTTCAGTGGCAACGATCGTACTGATGGCCTACGAATACGGTTATGCGATCAGTGAGGCAGGGAAAAGATACGTTACAGAGGGATTCAATATCATCATCCGGATTTTCTTTTTCGGCAGTATCGCAACGATCTTTCTGGATCCCAAAGAGATCTGGCAAGAGAAAGGATATTGGATAGAGATTATCGTATTAGCACTTTTGTTATTCGTTATCCTGACCCAAACACCGGCTCATTTTCCCACCGACAACTGGTTACAAAAAACAGATCATATCCTGACCCATATTCTCTTGTTGTTTATAAGCATCATCCATCTCTCGAAAGTGGTAGTTACGGGATTACAACGGCATATAAGACCTGAAATGACGTTTGTCTACAGTTTCCTGGCCATCATCCTGACAGGTGCTTTCCTGCTTATGTTACCGAAAGCGCATCATGGATCGCTGAGTTTCATCGATGCCCTGTTCACTTCTACGAGTGCCGTGTGTATTACGGGCCTGACGGTTGTCGATACGGCCACCACTTTTACTACAACAGGTCAGGTGGTTCTCCTTTTGCTGATCCAAATCGGAGGGATCGGGGTCATGACTTTCACCAGTTTTATCGCTTTGTCTTTTTTCACCCAAACCTCTTTTAACGATCAAATGGCTTTAAAAAATATCCTGAGCGAGGAATCGATGAACAATATTTTCCGAACTCTTTTCTACACACTTTTCACGACGATTATCGTGGAAGCTATCGGAGCCTGGATCTTGTGGTGGGAGATCCGGGATCTCTCCCCCTACCTTATACCGAATAAGATATTTTTTGCTATTTTCCATGCCGTATCGGCCTTTTGCAATGCCGGTTTTTCAACTTTAACGGGCAATCTGTACCATCCGGGTATCCGGGATTTATACGGCTTACAGTGCTGGATAGCCACCCTGATTATATTGGGAGGGATCGGGTTTCCCATCCTGTTCAATTACGGTAAACTGGTAAATCATAAAGTCAGAAACCTTTTTTACCGGCTTACCGGCTCTTCGAAACGTATGCCGTCGCATGTAAGAATTGTGAATACCACTACCCGTATTGTCATTACGGCAACTTTACTGCTCCTTGTGGGAGGAACTTTACTCTTCTGGTTGTCTGAAAACAACAATTGCCTGAGAGGGCTTCCATTAAGAGGAAAGCTGGCGGTGTCTTTCTTCAGTGCAGTGACTCCCCGCACTGCGGGTTTTAATACAGTCGATCTGACTTCTCTCCTGCCGTCGACTTTGTTCCTGACTCTCCTATTGATGTGGATCGGCGCTTCGCCCTTATCTACCGGCGGGGGGATAAAAACAACAACGATTACTATTGCGTTGAAGAATATCATCAATACGCTGAGAGGCAAAGAAAAAATCGAAATTTTTAAACGTCAACTCCCATCGGAAAACGTGCGACGGGCTCATGCAATCATATTATTATCTATCCTGTGGATCGGAACCGCCACCTGCCTGGTGGCTTTTTGGGTACCGGAGGGATCGGTCACCCAAATTTTATTCGAAGTCACGTCGGCGATAAGTACCGTAGGCCTTAGCCTCGACTTTACCTCCCAGTTGAATACGGCCGGAAAAATCATCATCAGCCTGACGATGTTCGTAGGTAGAGTGGGATTGATCACTTTACTTTCAGGACTTATTCCCCGGCAAAGTTCACAAAGTTATACTTATGCGGAGGAGAATGTGATTGTTTAAAAAGGCGAAAGGCTATAAGCGAAAGGCCAAAGGCTATAGGCGAAAAGCTATAGGCTATAGGCGAAAAGCGAAAAGAAAAAGGCAAGAAACGAGGGACAAGGAGAAGAAAAGGAGGAAGCTAAAAGGGGGAAAAGAAAAGGAACTCATTTTTAAAATATACGTAGACGTTATTGTTATTCATTTTTACTTTTAGCCTATTGCTTATAGCCTTTAGCCTATTGCTTATTGTTTTTTGTTTTTTGTTATGAAATGTATTATCATCGGTTTGGGGAATTTCGGGATGGCGCTGGCTCAACGGTTGACGGCCATGGGATATGAAGTTATCGGGGTCGATAAAGATATAGATAAAGTGAATGCATATAAAGATAGTATTAAAAATACGATCTGCCTGAACCTCAACAACGAACAGGCTGCCCGCAATTTACCGTTGAAAGATGCAGACCTGAATATCGTTTCGTTAGGTAAGGATGCAGGAGCTTCTATACTGACCGTGGCTATTCTTAAACAAAACGGAGCTAAACGTATTATTGTCCGAGCTATTTCTACCTTACATAAAACGGTTCTGGAAGCAATGGGTATAACGGAAATCATTCAACTCGAAAAAGAATATGCCGATTTTTTCGCAACAAAAACCGAATTAACTACATTAATCTATTCTTATCAGGTATCACCGGATTATTATATTTATGAAATGAAGCTTCCCCCTGCTTTTGTCGGACGACGACTGGGAGACATCAAACTGGAAAAAGATTTCTCGCTCAAATTAATCGCTATAAAACATTATGACCGGGATGAAGAAAAGGGGTATTTACGCATGGAACTTCTCGAAGAAGTATCCGATGACTTTGTGGTCAACGCCAACGATGTGTTTATTCTTTTCGGTAAACGCAACCGATTCCGGGTACTTTCGCGCAATTGAGCCGGAAAATTTGGATTTTTTAAATTATTTGTGTTAAATTTTCAAACTTTATTTGGATTTATATGCATAATACATATATTTGCAGAGAGAAGATCCATGTTTGATACATATATAAAAACACCTTTATTAACGACATGATGCAAAACTATATCGATATACTCCGCCAACTGAACTATGAACTGGTCAAGGAATTGGGTTTATTCAAACATCGTGCGGGCTTATCATTCAGTCAGCGGCATATCCTCTATCATATAAAGAACAATATAAGTCTTTCTATTCAGGAATTAGCAGATTTTCTTCATGTCGAACATTCTACGATGAGTAGAAATATAAAAAAGTTAGTCCAAGCCGGCTTGGTGGATATCTATCAGGATGAAAAGGACAAACGGAGGAAAGTGATCACCCTCTCGGCAGCAGGGGAGTCCCGGCTTGCAGAAGCAACAGATTCGATTAATGAAACGATATCCAAAATACTGGAGGTATTGGATGACGAGGAAATTGAAATCGTAATACACGGAATTCATCGTTATTGTGAAGCCCTGAAAGGAAACTGATAATCAGACGGTTTATTAGAATAAACGATGAAAACCCAAGGAATAATCCGATAAAAAAACAGAATAATTTTCCGATTCGGGAATGTTATAAAATTATGTTATTCAACTAATAAAACGTTCGTTTTTTTTGGTTATAAAGTTTCAATATTAAAGCATTATAATATACAGCAGATTACAGGATATTTTTATCCCTTTTTCGTTTATATCATTTAATTGACTAGCGCATACTCTAATCAATATTCTTGTTATATCTCACTTATTATCAGTATCTATTTTTCATTTAACCTTCACACCCGCCCTTTTTCACCTATCGGAATTTCAGCTTACACCTTTTTTCCTTTCTGTCCTTCGTTTTTCGCTTTTGTCTCTGAAACAATACCGAAAAAAAACGAACGTTTATGAAAGAAAAACAATGTTATGGGCGGGGAGTCCCCAAGGGATCGCTGCTTAGACTGTGCTTAACATGCAATTTGTTTATCGCACCCCTACTGATTTCTTCAGCAGTGTGTGCCAATACCGATGTAAAAATAACCACTTCGACCGCTCTTCCTCAAACGCAAAATATGCGCACCCTAAAAGGAACCGTTAAGGATGAACAGGGCGGCTCTTTCCCCGGAGCAACCATTCAAGTGAAAGGCACAACTTTAGGTGTAGTCACGGATATCGACGGTAATTTTTCCATTACCATTCCCTCGGATCCCAATACCGTCCTGGTTATTTCTTTTGTGGGTATGAAAACCCAGGAAATCAAAGTGGGAACAGCCCCGACATTAAACGTCATCCTGAAAGAAGACTCGCAGACGCTGGAACAGGTTGTCGTGAACGGTGTTTTCGAGCGGAAAGCCAACACTTTTACCGGATCGGTGAAAACCATCAGCAACGATGAGCTGAAACGGGTGGGGAACTCGAATGTGTTGCAATCACTCAAAAATCTCGATCCGTCGATTCTATTTATCGACAACATGGCCCTGGGATCGGACCCGAATGCGGTACCGGAAATGGTATTGAGAGGAAAATCCTCGATCAACATGGAAGAGACCGATTTGAAGGCGACCTATGGGAACGACCCGAATGCCCCTCTTTTTGTATTGGATGGATTTGAAGTTTCGATACAAAAAATAATGGACCTGGATATGGACCGTGTCGAAAGTATGACGATCCTGAAGGATGCTTCTGCGAAAGCCATATACGGTTCGAAAGCAGCCAACGGGGTGATTGTCATCGAGTTGAAGAAAAACCCTTCGGGCGATTTACGGGTAACGTATCAGGGAAGTGTAGAGATCGAAGCTCCGGATCTCAGTTCTTACGACTTATGTAGTGCCGCCGAAAAATTAGAAATCGAAAAGGAATTCGGTATGTACGACGACGAAGATGCAAACTACGACAATCAACGAATGGCCCAGAAAATATACAATCAGAAACTATCGGCAGTAGTCTCGGG
>NZ_LARE01000019.1:0-46029 GCF_000980245.1 Odoribacter sp. N15.MGS-14 | reverse complement strand
GTTAGGTTATTAATTAAACATCATTTCATTCTTTCTTTTTTTATAATAACAGGCGAAGCTCCTTCTGCATTATCGAAAGAAATTTTCCCGGTTGCTTCAAGTGCCCGGAAAAGATCTTCTATCGGTTTTTCCCTCCGCATACGCACATAGACTTTCATTTCCTTTAACTCCTCCTCTGCAAACTTAAATTCTACCTGATACCATCGTCCGACAGTTTTCAGTACAACATCAAGGGGCTGGTCTTCGAAAAAGAAAAAACCATCCATCCAGGCCATTACTTCTTCCGGATTAAAGACGGATTTCTTCATTTCCTGTATCCCTGTAATTACTGTCACCTGTTCTCCGGGCATCAATTCCATCTGCTGTCCCATCGCTATAGTCTCTACACATCCTTCCAACAGAGAAACGGTTTCTTGTTCATCACCGGCATAAGCAGCAACATTGAACTGTGTACCTACCACACAAACTGTACTATTTTCAGTAGTCACTACAAAAGGACAGGCTGTATCACGGGCTACATCAAAAAATGCCTCTCCGGTGAGTTCAACCGACCGCTTATCGCCAACAAACTCCGAAGGAAAACGTAACTCACTCATTGAATTTAGCCGAACCACCGTTCCGTCACAAAGCCGGACAGAAAATACTTTACCACGAGGCACAATCAAACGATTAAATTGCTGATGATCACTTGGTACGATTTGTAGTAATTGTTGTTGCTCAACCACCTTTTCTGTCGCCGAATCAGCAGTAATTGTATAAGTCAGCCCAGCAGATATTAACCTGATTTCATCCTCTGCCGTTGCTACGGTCGAAACTCTATCATTTTCCCGTCCAATTAACGTATATAATCCCCATATCGCCAAAGAAAATCCGATACAGGCTGCAGCTATCCTCCACCATTCCCTGTGACGAGCCCTCGATACAGCCTTCTTGGCATTCAACGCTACCGTCAATGCCTGTACATCACGGACTGCTGCATACATTCGTTTATGATCATCATTCTCATCCAGCCACACCAATAATTCTATTTTCTCTTCTTTGGTCAATTCTTCTGTCAAAGATTTCTGAATAAGTCGGTCTATTTCTATCTGATTCATAATCTCTCCATTTATTTAATATATTTATAATACGCATCAATCTCTTTCAACCCTACAGAAATTGCTTATGAAAATTTTGATTTTAAGGGGTGTCAAATTTTTTTGATCACCCCCTTATTTATTTGTATCTCTATGAGAAATCTGTTTTGTCTGTTTTTGGGTGTGGTGCTGGTCATAGCTTGTACGCATAAAGAGTTTTATTCTTTTACAAATGAGAAGAATTTAGAAATGATATCGGTTAAGATCGACGAGATTCTTTTGGCCGATTTTATGATAAAGAAAGGGGATTATTTGTTCATGATCAGTACCCGATCGGATTCTATGGTTTATTTGTATGCTTTATCTGATTTGCAGCACTGTAAAAGTTTTGGGATAAAAGGAAAAGGTCCCGGTGAGTTTATCTTGCCTATGTTTGTAGAAGCTCCGGGAAATGATGTTTATATATGGGGATATTCCGACGTTAGATTGATTCGTTGTTTTTCAGTAGATTCTAATGCACATATTACTGTAAAGCAAGATTATCATTTGGATAAATACGAAACTTTTAATTTTATGCATTTGATCCGGGATTCTATATGTGTATATAGTTTAATGCCTACACAGCCTTTGGTAAAATTATACGATTTGAAAAATGGGAAAAATATGGGGGAATTGAAAATTGGATCTAAAAATAGGGTAAATTCCTATTTGTCCGATGGAGATGGGGTGATGGCTGCCAATGATTCGGTGATTATTGTCGCTTATCATTATAAAAAGCAGATCGATATTTATGATGTCAGTACTTTGAAACTGAAAAAGCGATTGATCGGGGATTACCGCCCTCAAAAATTAACAGACGATTTTACAGAAAATGAATATCATTATGTAGATATAGTTGCCGGAAAGAAAAGATTCTATGCTCTATACCGGGGATGCAGAAATAAAGATGCCAAAGAAAATAGTGATATTCTGGAGTCTTTTGATTATGATGGAAATCCTGTTATTAAATATAAATTCAATGATTTAAGTCCCGATATTTTTTATGTAGATGATGAAGCTGCTGTTTTATATGGTTATAAGTCCGCATACCCGGACTTAATGCTAAAATATGAATTAGAAGAAAGACTTCCGACTTATCAGGTCGATATTGATGAAAAACAAAGCTTTCGTTCCGTGTGCCGAAACTGACGTTTGGCGATTACTGGTTGGAACTGCCCACGCGCTTCAGTAAAGGGCAGTTGACTTATTTACTATATGGCAAAGAACTGTCTTCCTCAGGCTCTTACCTGAAGCTGTGGGTGAAAAAAACGATTAAAAATAAGTTTTGACGGCAAAAAAACTAGAGAATTTCGATGTCCTGGGACATGTCAATAAGTTCTGTCGGCTCAAAATTAGCAATTATTTATGAAGGGGGTACTTTAAACCTAACCGGATGTATGGATAGCTGAATTACTTGATCGGAATAGTTTTCTGTAAGAAATTGATTTTAAATCTGATTCTAATATAAGAGATCAGGAAACCTTCTTTCATTGAAATTTATGGTTTTCAGCTCCGGTTTAGCTTGCCATGCAATGATAACACCGGAGACGAATAGGTACAAAAATCTCCTGCAGAGTTCTGTATTTGAGGGGGATAAATAGAACATCTGCAGGAGATATTTTAATTTGAAATCCGATGTTTTATTTTACGGGAAATTCCGGTATTGCCGGGACTTCTTTCTTTTCGGTTTTCAGTTTTTCCAGGATCACTTCGATGGCTTTGTTCAATTGTTGGTCTTCGCCGTTGAACTCCAGGTAAGGATCGTTTTCCAACAGAATATCCGGATCTACCCCGTGACCTTCGATGATAAAGCCGCTACCGTCAGCTGCAAAAGGAGCATAGGAGGGGGTGACGATAGAACCTCCGTCGACTACCGGAATGGTGCCGCTGTAACCGACTACTCCTCCCCATGTCCGGTGGCCGATGACCGTACCCAGTTTATTGAATTTAAAACGATAGGGGAACAGGTCTCCGTCGGATGCCGAGTATTCGTTTACCAATAACACTTTCGGTCCGAGGAAAGTGCCTACCGGACTTACCGAACCCGAAGTCTGGTTGGTATGCATCGTATAAAAATGAGGGGTACGCATCAGGCGCTCGGTAATCATCGGAGATACATTTCCGCCGCCATTGCCCCGATCGTCGATGATCAGGGCTTTTTTACCCAATTGCGGGTAATAATGCTTGACGAATTCGTTCAGCCCGTCGACACCCATGTCCGGAATATGGATGTAACCTACTTCTCCGTTGGTGGCTTCACTCACTTTCCTGATGTTATTTTGTACCCAATTGTAATAATAAAGTTGCGATTCGTCGCTGAGTGGGGTTACTAATACCTGGCGGGCCCCTGCTGTTTCAGGCCGGGTATTCACTGTGAGTTCTACCGTTTTGCCAGCTTTGCCGATCAGTTCGCTAAAGAGATTCTCGGTTTCTTTCAGCGATTTGCCGTTGATGGCCAAAATATAATGACCTTCTTTTACCTCCACGCCGGGCATAGTCAGGGGCGAACGAGTCGCTTCGTTCCAGTTGGCTCCTTCTATGATTTTGGTCACTTTAAAATAACCCGAAGGATCTTTTTTGAAACGGGCGCCTAACAAGCCCATCGGGATTCTTGCGGGTGTCGGATGTTCACCGTTGGCAGAATAAGCATGGCCGACACTCAGTTCTCCGATCATTTCTCCGATGACATAAGTGAGGTCTGTCCGGTGATTGACATGAGGAATCAGGACTTTGTATTTTTCATACACTCCTTGCCAATCTACTCCATGCATATTTTTAGCGTAGAAGAAATCTCGCATTTGCCGCCAACTTTCATTGTAGATTTGCATCCATTCCTGATGATAGTCGATGTATTTTTTCAGGTCCGAAGTAGAAATCGGGTGATTTACACTTACCGGGGCATTAGGGATGTCGATGACCTGAAAAGCCCTGCCTGATTGTGCAATTGCTTTTTCATAACCCGGACCGAAAATGATCCGGCTATTCAGATCTGTTTCCTTCCGGTCTTTCAGGTTATATATACTGGTATTACCATAACGGTTGAAATAAACCTGATTACCGATCATATGCAGATCGTGGTAATTTCCTGCTGAGACTGGTAGTTCGATAATCCGGTTGGCGATATTCGTATAGTCGTATTCATTTTTCGGATGCTCTTTCGTTGCTTCGGATTTCTTGGTCTCCCTGGTGGTCGGTGTTTGTTGGGGAGCTTTCGGATTGTCGTTTTCCGGAGCAAAGGGAATGGTGGCATCTTGGGTAAGAGGCAAAATGTATATTTTATTCATATTGTTGTACACATGGTTCCATTCCGTACTACTGTAGGTCGGGTTGAAGGTACGGGCAGATACGAAAACCAGGTATTTACCGTCTTTACTGAAATTCGGTGAACTGACATTATACCAACCGTCGGTCATTTGATGTTTTTCTTTGCTATTCCGGTCATAAATGATGATATTATCCATCTCTTTTTCCGGTTGGATGTAGGTGATATACCGGCTATCTTGTGACCAGTTGAACGAGTTGATCGGTCCGACACCGGAACTGGCGATAACTTCGGTTTTCCCATCGCTTACCTGAGTCAGATTAAGGGTATTCTTTTTTTCACTCCAAAGAATGGAGCGGGAATCGGGAGCCCATTTCAGATCGAAGATATAGGTTTTCAAATCTTTCGTCAGCATTTTTTCTTCTCCGGTAAAAGCATCTCTCAGCCAGATATTGAATTCTCCGTTTTTGTCCGAGATATAGGCGATCCATTTTCCATCCGGCGACCATTGCGGATTGCGGTCGTTGGCATTTGAGGAATTGGTCAGATTATAGGTAATACCGGATTTTGCCGGTAGGGTGAAAATATCTCCCCGGGCGGCGACGACAACCCGTTCTCCGTTGGGGGCAACGTCCATTCTGCTGATTTGTCCGCTGACATCCTTCCATTCCGGTCGCGCCCAATTTTGGTCGTTATCGATCTCGACAGGAATCGGGGAAGCCTTTTCGGTCCGGGTGTCGAATTTATAGAGGATACCGCCTTGTTCATATACGATCTGATCTCCTCCCAGGGCTGGGAATTTGATGTCGTAGTCTTTGTTGAAGGTTAATTGGCGGGTAGTCTTATCCGATAAGTTATAAACATAGAGATTCATGATATCGTCCCGGTCGGAAATGAAGTATATTTTATTCCCGTCTGCGGACCACATGGGAATGATATCCTGGCGGATTTCGTCTGTTATTTTCTGTGATTGGTGTGTGTCGAAATCATAAATCCGAATGTCGTCGGCCATACCTCCCTGATATCTTTTCCAGGTACGGAATTCTCTGAATACATAATTGTAAGCCAGTTTTTTCCCATCCGGGGAATAAGATGCGAAGCCTCCGTTTTTGAGGGGGATTTCGACAGCTTCTCCTCCCTCGGCGGGAACAGTCATTAATTGTCCGGTAAAGTCGTTGAAAGTGAATTGCCGGGTGCGGAACAGGATATGTTTGCTGTCCGGGGTCCAGCCGATGACGATGTTGTTAGGGCCCATCCGGTCGCCTAAATCATCCCGGTTCAGGGTTGCGGTATAGGTCAGACGCCGGGGAATACCACCTGCCGAAGGGATCACAAATACTTCTGTATTTCCGTCGTATTGCCCGGTGAATGCAATGTATTTTCCATCCGGTGAAATACGTGGAAACATTTCGTATCCGATATCCGAAGTTAATTTGCGGGCTGTTCCTCCTTGATCGCTTACCGTGTATAAATCGCCGGCATACGAAAAAACGATCTGTTTACCGTTGATATGGGGAAAGCGGATTAAACGTGCTTCTTCTGCTTTGCCGATCGATACGATCAGAAAACAAATGAATGTGAATATAAAAGTTCTCATGTGTGATGAATTATAGGTTTGAACACAAAGATAACAATGAATATTTAATATAAAGAAATAAAAACTGCAGAGTCATAATAAATAATTACAAAGAGAAAAAAAAGCTTGGTGAGAATATCCCTGTAATTTTATGCTCTGCAGAAAACGAAAGGTTCGTTTTTTGGTCGGTTTACGACTTGGGAGGGTCAACCGACAAATCCTATGATTATGATCGTTCGATAACTAAATTTTTGTTGTATCCGTAGAATGGTTTGTAACCTGACAAAGGTAAGGTGAAATCTATTTTTTTTTGAATATCGGTTTCGGACATTGTGGTGGACAAATAGAGAAATAATGTTTAGTTAAATAATTGATAAATATGTGTTTGATGTTTTTGAAATGGGTGGACACTCCATTTCAATTTGCTTTTTGTCTACCCAATTTTAATCTTTTTATCGGTTAGAAAATCCAGTTTATAAATTTTTCAGAAACTCATCCAGATCGATTTCTTTTTGAAGTTTCGTCGAGATTTTATGCGCCAGTCGGTTTTTTCTCTTTCGCAGGGCTTCGGGGCTTGCGTGGAAAATGGTGGTCATGTCTGTCATCCTCCACTGGTGGTGAATCATACTGGCTAATAATAATTCGTCTGTATTACATTCGGGAAACATGCGTTGAAACCGGATACTGAAGTTACCGTCAAAATTCGTCAACCGGTAGATTAGTCGCCCGGAAGAATTTGCTTTTTGCTGGATTAAAGCTTCGTAAAGTCTTTTGTAACTTTCCGAAGATAAATGATGGAGGCTTTTTTCCCGATTTAGCAGGCGTTCCAGTTCATCATAGGCAATATGATTTTCGGTGATGAATTCTTTTGTCATCATAAAACTCCATTCCCGGTGTTTGATTGTTTCGGATAATTTTTCATACTGGACTTTCAATTTCCGGTGGCGGAAGTAAAGGAAAAGAGAGATAAGGGAAAAAGTAAATAGGCAAATGATGATGAGTAACAGGATTTGCGAGTAGTTTATCATCGGGGTATGGGAGATGCCGGATGAATTCCGGACTGAAAGGAGGGTGTCTTTCAATCGGAGGGTTTCGTCTTTCCAATAAAGGGCTTCGGCATAATTTCCATGTTGTATTTCGATATTGGCTTGGGTTTGACAATAGCTGATGAGACGGCAGATCGAATCCTGAGTTACCGGTGTAGATCGCTTGTCTAGCCATGAAGACGGGTTAGGGGTGTGGGTTGCACATGAAATTATCAGTGTCAGTATAAAAGTGAGAAAGATAGGTTTGCTCATGCGACTCCGTATTTTGTTTGCAAACATATACTATCTTTAACGGATTATCAATGTTTTTCCGGTTCACTTTTTTAAAGACAATAATTTTTAAGCAAAATACACAACTTTCTAGGTTAACTATTTTTCTTTTATGATTCTGCTTCCTGAATAATTATGTGAATTTTCGATTTGTGGATTCCCTTTTATAACCAAGCGGGAATGCCCGTATAAATCATAGGTCAACCGTTGGTTTACTTGTATCTCGGCTTTGGCTCCGATGGATAATTGGATGTCCGCATTTTGAGTTTCCAATTCCCGGGCTTCCAGACGGGCTGCTGTTTTCAAAATGGCTTGTAAGTTTTGGGCTTCTCCTTTGATCTCCAGGATTCCGGAGGTGCGTGCCTCTGCCTGAATATCTTCGGCTTTTAGTCTGATCCGGATCTGGCCTCCGGTTGTTGCTTCCAGACGGATTGTCCGGAGGTTCCAGATTTGAGGCCAGGCATCTATTCTGGAATGGTTGGAGGCTTTCAGACTCCCGAGGGTCGGCATACTGATCAATACATTCATCGAAGCGTATTTGACGATATTTACGCTGTCCGGAATATAAATTTTTAATACCTTGTTTTTGACCGTAGTTTTAATATAAGAAAACAGGTTATCGTCAGCCTCTACGGTGATCGGTTCCATTTCTCCCCGGACGATAGCGACATCGATTCCCCGGGAAATTTCGATACTGGTGAAATCTGCTGTTTCACGCTGTTGTGTCAGGACATATCCCGAACCTTTTACATTTTTCTGCCCCCAGACAGCAGAAATAGTCAGATAGAAAACTAAAAGTAATAATCCCGGTCGTTTATAAATTTTCATAGCGTTGAATTTTTCTCTGTTTAACGCTTTTATCCGGATCCGGGTTCGGTGAGAATAAAAAAACTGCCGTTGCCGGCAGTCTCTCAAGTTTGTGGTATAGATAGTAGTAATTGGTTATAAGTTTATCCGGCATTGATAAATTTCTTCACCAGTGCCTGAATATTTTCAGGATGGTTACTGATGTCTTGCCGTAAGGTTTTATCGTGATATGAATTTAGTTTGTCGATCATTCCATCGATTAAGCTGGCACTGAAAACGCCCTGAGCTTCATATATGGCTCTTTGGTTAGCGAGGCATTCGGCCGATTCTGCACAAGAAGTCGGTAGATGGCTCAATCGTTCTGCTATATGCTTATGGGCATCGTCGAAAATGTTGACATTGACATACCGTTCCTCTGCATATGGGAGGGCATCGGGCATCTCGAAACCATGCCGTGCGGCTACTGCAAGTCCGGCTAATAACAAATACACATCGGCCGATCCGTCCGGACAACGAAATTCTATGGTTTGTTTAGTACTCAGGTCTGCATGGCCTGCTTGCTCGAGAGGATTGGCATCGGTGATCATTTCATTGGCTCCCTGTGTCCAACCCAGAGGTACACGTACCAGCACCGAACGGTTACGGTCGCCCCAGCAGATATTGGTCGGAGCTTCCTGATGCGGTACCAGACGAAAATAAGATGTCGGATTTGTATTACCGAAAGCTGTCAAAGAAGGAGCTATTTCCAATATACCGGCAATAGCTTTTTTGGCCGCTTCCGTAAGTTGACCGTTTTCGATATACATGTTTTTTCCTTCTTTCATCAGACGGGTATGGATATGTAATCCGCTTCCGGCTTTTCCTGTCGTGATCTTGGGTGCGAAGGTCAGGTCTACCCCATATTGATAAGCAAGTGTCCGGAGTATCCATTTGGCGATAACCAACTGGTCGGCAGCTTCTTCTATATCGACCGGCAAAAATTCGATCTCATTCTGTTCGTATTGCAAGTTACCGATCGTGAAATTCCCGACTTCAGAATGGCCGTATTTGATTTGTCCTCCCGCTTGTGCGATGGCACGCATTGCTTCCTTTCGGAGATTGGCCCATTTGCAGAAAGGCATAGATTCATGGTATCCTCGCTGATCCGGTGTCTCGAATAAGTCTTCTTTCTCGCTGATGACATAATATTCCAGTTCCCCCATAGCCTGAAATTCCATACCGGTAACTTTCTTAAACTCTTCGTGGGCCTTGCGAAGGGTATACTCCGGAGCGCTCTCCAAAGGTTTACCGTCTTTCGTATAGTAACTGCAAAGAATGTCTAGTGCAGGAATATCACTGAAAGGGTTCAAAAAAGCAGTCCGGTAACGGGGTATCACGTATAAATCGCTTGAACCGGCCTGTATATAAGGAAATAAACTGGATCCATCCACCCGTTCACCATAGGTCAGAATGCTATCCAGGTGTTCCAGGCTGTTAATAATGAAGTTCAGTGTTTTCAATCGTCCGTCTGCTCCGGCATAACGAAAATTGATCATTTCAATATCGTTTTTCGTCACATATCGGATAATATCCGCTTTGGTGAACTCTTTTTGAGGCTTATTCAAGAATTTCACCAGTGGATTGGGATTAAGTATCGTATTTCCTTCCATAAATCCTTTGTTAACGGTTACGGAGCAAAACTATGAAAATTTTTCTAAATCGAGAACGTTTGCGTAACAAATTATAAGTTAAAATTCTTTTATTTTTAGGTATTGTTAGTTTTTGTCGCTCTTCTTCTCGGCAAATGACGAGAAAAAAAAGAAGGTATAAATCTGATTTGTGGATAATTATGCATTTATTTTAAATAATAATTCGATTATATTCAAGTGTTTTTCCGGGATGGTGATGAAATAATTGCATAAATATTTGTTTGTAATAAATATTTATGCATATCTTTGTCCTGTTGTTTGAATGAAGAGGTTCGTTCAGGCACAATTTAGAAATATCAATATAAATCATTAAAATTTTCAGGTGAGATGAAAATAGATGTTATGGTTGCTTCGGTCGGGCATTTGAAGTATGTAAAAGTAATAAACGATACCATTGATGAGGCTGCAAAAGCCCGGGGGACGGGTATTGCACGAAGAACCGACGAATACATCGCCGATAAAATCAATCAGGGAAAAGCGATTATTGCTCTAAACCGGGAAGAGTTTGTAGGATTTTGTTATATCGAATCCTGGGGTCATGAAAAGTTTGTGGCTAATTCAGGATTGATTGTAAAGCCGTCTTACCGGGGAATGGGAGTCGCTAAGCGGATCAAAAAAGCTGCTTTCGATTTGTCCAGAAAAAAGTTCCCCCATGCAAAATTATTCGGTTTGACGACCGGTGAACAAGTGATGCGTATCAATACCGAATTGGGATATGTACCGGTGACCTTTGCTAAACTGACGGACGACGAACAGTTTTGGGCGGGATGTAAATCCTGTGTCAATTATGATATCCTGCTCCGGACGAATATGACGAAATGCTTGTGTACCGGTATGGTGTACGATCCCGAAGTTGTTGCAAAAAGAGAAGCGGATAAAAAGCTGGAAGAGAAAAAACAAAGCAACAGGATTGTAAAATTGTTGAAAAAAGTGATTTAATAGTCAGGATAAAACCATGAAAGAAAAAGTAGTACTGGCCTATAGCGGAGGATTGGATACCTCTTATTGTGTAAAATACCTGAGCGAAGAATTGGGCCTGGAAGTATATACCGCTTTGGCAAATACCGGAGGATTTACCGAAGCCGAGCTGAAAACTGTCGAAGAAAAAGCTTATGAATTGGGGGCGAAGGAACATGTTAACCTGGATGTGACAGAGGATTATTATGAGAAGTGTATCCGTTATATGGTGTTCGGTAATGTTTTGCGGAATAAAACCTACCCTGTATCGGTGAGCTCCGAACGGATTTTCCAGGCATTGGCTATCGTGAACTATGCAAAAAAAGTGGGAGCACAATATATCGCTCACGGGAGTACAGGAGCAGGAAACGATCAAGTGCGTTTCGATTTGTGTTTTGCTGTTTTTGCCCCGGAGATGAAAGTAATTACTCCTACACGTGATCTGAGACTTTCCCGGGAAACGGAGATCGGGTACCTGAAAGCCCATGGTGTCCATTCCGATTGGAAGAAAATGGAATATTCGGTAAACAAAGGTATATGGGGAACTTCTGTCGGGGGAAAAGAAACTTTACATTCCAATACGAATTTACCGGATAAGGCTTATCCTTCTCCTCTCGTGAAAGAAGGTTGCGAATCACTTGAGCTGGAATTCGGGCAGGGAGAGATCGTAGGAGTAAACGGGGAGAAAATTTCCCGGATCGCTGCCATTCGTAAAATAGAAGAGATCGGTGCCGCTTGGGCGATCGGTAGGGATACCCATGTGGGAGATACCCTGGTCGGGATTAAAGGACGGGTAGGGTTTGAGGCTGCTGCTCCGATGCTGATCATTAAAGCACACGAATTGCTCGAAAAACATACACTGACGAAATGGCAACAATATTGGAAAGAACAACTGGGTAATTGGTACGGGATGTTCCTCCACGAAGCGATGTACTCAGAGCCTGTGATGAGGGATATTGAAAGATTTTTAGAAAATAGTCAGCAAAAAGTAAGCGGCAAAGTATTCATTCGCCTTCGGCCTTATCATTTCGATCTGATCGGTATCGAGTCGGAACATGATCTCATGAATTCGGGATTTGCCGAGTATGGTGAAATGAATAAGGCCTGGACAGCAGACGATGTGAAAGGCTTTACTAAAATATTGTCGATGCCTTTGCGGATATACAATGTAGTAAATGGATTATAACCCTGAAAATAAATTGCAATGAGAGTAGGAATTGCCGGAGCTGCCGGTTATACAGCGGGGGAATTGATCCGGATACTGATCGGCCACCCCGGAGCAGAACTCAGATATATTCAGAGTGAATCCCACCAGGGATTGCCGGTATATAAAGTACATCAAGATTTGTTGTATTCCCGGCTTGTTTTCTCGGATATCGATTTTTCAGATATTGACGTACTCTTTCTCTGTATGGGACATGGGGTGTCGGGAAAATTTCTGAATGTTCATCCGATCCCTGCAAATGTGAAGATTATCGACCTTGGGAATGATTTTCGTTTGGAAAAGGAGTCCAACGGTTTTATTTATGGCCTGCCTGAGTTGTCCCGTGAAGAGATTAGAAAGGGGCGATATGTAGCTAACCCGGGATGTTTCGCTACAGCCATCGAGCTGGGACTTATTCCGTTGGCTTCGATCGGGCGCTTACCGGAAGAGATTACTGTTGTGGGGATTACCGGATCGACCGGTGCCGGCCAAAAGCCGACAGCAGATACTCATTTCAGTAATCGTTGTAATAATCTCTCCAATTATAAGGTTTTCACCCACCAGCATTTGGATGAAATCCGGGAGACTTTGGTGAGAGCAGGAGCAAAAGGCTTCCCCGATTTGGCTTTTGTACCGGTGAGGGGGTGCCATACCCGGGGAATACTGGTCAATACGGTGATTCGTACGGATATTACGATCGAAGGCATTACAGCCCTTTATAAAGCTTATTATAATACACATCCTTTTGTATATGTCTCTGACGAACCGTTGTATCTGAAACAAGTAGTGAATACGAACTACTGCTATATTCATATCTCTAAGCAAGGCGAACAAATGCTGATCACTTCAGTGATCGACAACCTGCTGAAGGGGGCTTCCGGCCAGGCAGTTCAAAATATGAACTTGCTTTTTGGCCTGGAAGAAACAACCGGTCTCCGTCTGAAGGCCAACTATTTTTGACTGAAAGCCTGGAAGCGATGTTTCTTTCAGCTTTTTACCTTTACCTTTTTACCTTTTTTATTATGGGATTATTCGAAGTTTATAGTTTATTGGATTTGGAACCGGTAAAAGCCAAAGGAGCTTACCTCTGGGATAAAAATGGGGATAAATATCTTGATTTTTATGGAGGACATGCCGTGATTTCCATCGGTCACAGCCATCCGGTATATGTGGAGAAAATGACTCGCCAGCTGAATCGGATCGGTTTTTATTCGAATGCGGTGAGGAATCCTTTACAGGATGAATTGGCTTTGCTATTGGGAAAAGTTTCCGGTTATCCGGAATACAACTTATTCCTTTGCAATAGTGGAGCCGAAGCGAACGAAAATGCGTTGAAGCTGGCCTCTTTCATTACAGACCGGTCCAAAATACTGGCTATGAGAGCTGCGTTTCACGGTAGGACGAGTGTGGCGGTGGCGGTGACGGATAATCCGGCCATTCAAGCACCCTTGAACCGATGTCATGAGGTGACTTTTATTGGATTGAACGATCGGAAGGCATTGGAAAGTGAACTGGAGACCGGTGCTTATGCTGCTGTGATTGTCGAAGGTATACAGGGAGTCGGTGGTATACAAATGCCTGATACCGGTTTCTTGCAGTCGATGCGCGAACTTTGCACCTCTACAGGTACTCTGATGATTGTAGACGAAGTACAATCCGGATATGGGCGTACAGGTAAATTCTTCGCTCATCAGCATGCCGGTGTTTTACCGGATATCATCACGATGGCTAAAGGGATGGGCAACGGCTTTCCGATAGGTGGTTTGTTGATTTCGCCTAAGATTAAAGCCCGTAAAGGAATGCTCGGGACTACTTTCGGCGGAAATCATCTGGCTTGTGCCGCTGCTCTGGCAGTATTGGAGGTTATACAACAAGAATATTTGGTCAATAATGCTGCCGGCTTGGGGAAATATCTGATTCAGGAATTGAAGAATATGCCGGGGGTGAAGGAAGTACGGGGAAAAGGCTTGATGATAGGAGTAGACGTGAAAATTTCACAGGAAGAGGTCCGGAAGAGATTGATCTCCGAACACCGGATAATGACAGGATATAGTGGAAATTATACCCTTCGTTTACTTCCGCCTTTGATCATTACCCGGAAAGAAGTGGATGAATTTTTGAAGGCTTTCCGGCAAACGATGGACAATGGGATGGCTCGGTTACAGGAGAAGGTCGGCGAGACCTGTAGTCGCTGATCGGTACCTGGCAGCCTGGTGTCTTCGGGGTACGGATCACTTTATAAACTTAATAAATTCTTTATGATCAGAATAATAAAAATCGGTGGTAAACTGATCGAGAACGATGCTGTATTGAACGGCTTGTGTGATGAATTATCCGCCTGCTACCGGGATAGTGTATTGGTACATGGAGGGGGAAGTATGGCCGGACAATTGTCTGCGCGTTTGGGGATCAGGACCCGTATGATCGATGGCCGGCGGATTACCGACCGGGAAACCCTGGAGGTTGCCGTGATGGCCTATGCCGGATGGGCGAATAAAAAACTGGTCGCAGCTTTACAGGTACGGAATGTGAATGCCTGCGGCCTGTCAGGATGTGACCAAAAAGTGATTCTGGCACATAAGCGGGAGGTGAAAGAAATCGATTGGGGATTTGTCGGAGATATCGATCGCGTGGATACCGGGGTTTTGGCCGGTCTGTTGCATCGGCAGGTGATGCCGGTCATTTCTCCGATTACATACGATGGAGCGGGACAACTCTTAAATACCAATGCCGATAGTGTTGCCGGAGCTGTGGCGGTTGCTCTGAGCCGGATCGATGATACCGAATTGATATTTTGTTTCGATAAACCCGGCGTATTGCTGGATGTAAACGATGCGGATTCGGTGATCCCGGTGCTCGATAAAGAAAAGTATGCCGGATATTTGGAACAAGGGGCGATTCATGCAGGGATGATCCCTAAACTCGATAATGCTTTTAAAACTATAAAGGCCGGAGTAAAATCGGTGCGTTTGACGGATCTCTGCCATTTGGACGGGGGAACGGTTTTAAGATAAAAGACGAAATATGGAGACCATAGAACTTTTAAAGAAAATGATTTCTATTCCTTCGTTCAGCGGGAATGAAGAACGGGTAGCCGATTTGATGGTAGCTACGTGGGCAGAACATGGATATTCCGCAGAACGAAGTGGAAATAACGTATGGGTAAAATCCCGGAATTTCGATCCGGTAAAACCGACGATTCTGCTGGATGCTCATTTGGATACCGTTCGGCCGAATGGAAACTGGGAGAAAGATCCGTTTACTGCCGTAGTGGAAGATGGAAAATTATACGGCTTAGGGAGTAACGATACCGGTGGTAGTGTAGTTGCCATGATGGCCGCTTTTCTACAATTGGCAGAAAAGAAACAGGCCTATAATCTGGTTTGTCTCGAGTCGGCAGAGGAGGAGAATACCGGAAAAAATGGCATACAGCGTATTGTCGGCAACTTAGGTAAAATCGATTTGGCCCTGATCGGTGAGCCCACAGGCATGCAGGCAGCTATTGCTGAAAAAGGTTTGATGGTCGTCGATTGTGTCGCGAAAGGAAAATCCGGACATGCGGCAAGAAATGAAGGACTGAATGCTATTTACGAAGCGATATCCGATATCGAATGGTTCAGGTCCTACCGCTTCGGGAAGGAATCTCCTTTATTAGGTAAAGTAAAAATGACTGTGACCGGAATCGAAGCCGGAACCTTACACAATGTTGTACCGGCTGAATGCCGGTTTATGGTAGACATCCGGGTAAATGAATATTATACGAATTCCGATATTTACGAGACGATTCGCAGAAATGTGAAAAGTGAAGTCCGGCCCCGTTCTTTTTCTCTCAACTCTTCGGCTATTCCTATCGATCACCCGATCGTATTGCGGTGTAAGGATTTAGGCTTGAAAACCTACGGATCGCCTACAACTTCCAATCAGGCCGTTATCCCTTATCCATCGCTGAAGATCGGACCGGGGGACAGTGACCGTAGCCATACGGCCGATGAATATATCGGATTGGATGAAATAGAGGAAGGAATCATGCTCTTTGTTAAATTGTTGGATGGCTTTTGTTTTTAAGCCTATGTATAATCGGTCGGTTACCCTACTGGTATCCTCCGGAAAATGATCTGGGAGGGAGGCTGACAGGGGATCGTTAAAATTAAAATGATACTCATATGAAACTTTGGGATAAAGGATACGACATCGATCGTTTCACCGAAGAATTTACGATCGGTAAAGATAGAGAGTTGGATGTAATGTTGGCGAAAGCCGATGTATTAGGTAATATGGCTCATTTAAAAATGCTGCATCATATCGGGCTGATTTCCGATGGTGAATTGAAAGATTTGGCGCAAGGGTTGAAAGATATCTTCGCTGAAATAGAACAGGGAAAATTTCATATTGAGGCGGGGATAGAGGACATCCATTCGCAAATAGAATGCCTCCTCACCCGAAAGTGTGGGGAAGCCGGTAAAAAGATTCATACAGGGCGTTCCCGTAATGATCAGGTACTGACCGATCTGAAACTGTTTACCCGTACTGCCTTGATCGATGTGCTGCAACAGGTGACCTCCTTGTTTCATTTGCTTATGGAAAAGGCAGAAGCCAACAAAGATATTCTGATGCCGGGGTATACCCATCTGCAAATCGCTATGCCTTCTTCATTCGGCATGTGGTTTAGCGCTTATGCGGAGTCTTTGGCAGACGACCTGTTGATGTTGAAAGCTGCTTACGATATGGTCAATACCAATCCCTTGGGATCGGGAGCCGGTTATGGTTCTTCTGTACCTTTAAACCGGACGATGACGACCCGGTTATTGGGATTCGGCGATCTGGCTTATAATTCAGTTTACGCCCAGATGCAAAGAGGGAAAATGGAGAAAAATGTACTCTTTGCTTTGGCTACTGTTGCGACGACACTGGGGAAACTGGCTGCAGACGTGTGTTTGTTTGCTTGTGGAAATTTTGGTTTTCTCAGACTTCCCGATCGGTTTACCACCGGTTCCAGTATTATGCCTCATAAGAAAAACCCGGATATCTTCGAGTTGATCCGGGCGAAGACCAACCGGATTCAGTCTCTGCCTACACAGATGGCTATGCTTTGTGCGAACCTGACTTCCGGGTATTTCAGGGATATGCAGTTGAGTAAGGAGATATATTTGCCGGCATTTAAAGAACTGACCGATTGTCTGTTTATGACAGAGATGGTGTTGAAAGAAATCGAATTGAATCCGCTGATTCTTCAGGATAAAAAATACAGTTATCTCTTTACGGTTGAAGAAGTAAATGACAGAGTCGCTGCGGGGATTCCTTTTCGCGAAGCTTACCGGATGGTCGCTGAAAAAGTGCAGCTCGGAGAATATAGGGGGGATACTTCCCGGCCTTTACATCATACCCATGAAGGAAGTATCGGCAATCTGTGTTTGCAGCAGATTCGGGAGAAATTTGAACGCCATAGTTCGGAATGGAAGCCGGAGCAGGTGTGGCGGGCAGAAGCAGAATTAATGGAATAGTTCCACACTTTTCCACACTGTTGGGGAATCGATTCCCCATTTTTTGAAATATATCGTTTGGGATAATGATTTGATTTTTAGGCTTTTGTATCCGCTCTGACCATTGCTGTTTTTTGTGGCATATATTTTTCTTGTCTTCTATATAAAACAGAAAAAACTTTAAAAGACAAGGAGCATGAAAAATATAAAGAGAACATTATGGATCGCTATTGTGGTTGGGGCGTTTACATTATCTGCATTTGCCGTAGATCTGGTCCCTACTTCAGAATCCTTACTCCAGAAAGTGGAAAAAAAGAACGAAGTACGGACAGAATTGCCCCAGGCTGTCAAGTCGGCTGTGATTTCAAAATATGTCGCTTACGCTATTGAACAGTTTTCTTTTGAAGAGAATTCGGTTTATAAACTGATTCTGAAAGGCGATCGCAATAAATTGATCGTTTATTACACGGCGGATGGGGAATATCTGAGTCAGGAAACCGTTAAAACCGTACAAATGGTTGCCTTGATATAGTTTCTGATACCTAAAATGTAGAATTATTCCGGTCCTTGTTCGTCTTCGGTGTTCGTGTTCGGGGACGCGGTCGCTTCTGTCGGTTATCTAGCTTTTTCTTTCACTGACCGGTGGTGTCTGAGCGAAGCGAGTTCCGCCGGTCAGTGAAGGAAAGCCTTACCGGACCGTTCCAGGCGAACCGGTCTGACGGCACAAAACCCGGAATCGGAATAGAAAGAAAAAATAAACCTACTATTTCATTCCTCCGTTCCAGTTGATCTTTTGTGAATAATACATGATGACCGCCAGGATGATGAATAATCCGAGGCTACCGGCTAATAAAGCGTAAGTCTCCATTTGAATCAATACAAAGATATAGAGATATAATAGAGCCAGCAATCCGCCTATTGTAAAGGCTGTTTTCCGGATTTTGAGAATTCCCCGCATATATAGTGTCAATAGAATAATAGTCATGATCGCTGAAATAAGATAGGCTAAATTAAACCCCAGATGTTCCGAAATGGCGATCAATAACGTATAAAATAAACATAAGCCAAGTCCTATCAGTAAATATTGGAAAGGATGGATATTCTTTTTTTGCATCACTTCCACAAAAAAACTGATCACAAAAGTAAGAATGATAATCAGGGAGGCATACTTCACGGAGCGCATAGATTGCTGGTATTGTTGTACGGGTAATAAGAGGTTGACTCCGAAAGAAGAGAGTTCTTCTTCATTGTGGTACTGGTTACTGGTGAATACCTGGGGGTAATTTCGGTTGAGGTTCAATACCTTCCAGTCGGCAGTGAAACCGCTGTTCGTAATCTCACGGTTCTCCGGTAAAAAGGCTCCCGTAAAACTCGGGGTAGTGCAATTGGAGGTTAGGTGGATTTGTGTCGTTTTACCGAAGGGACTGAATTGAATCGATTCTGAGCCTTTAAGCTGTAGTTGGATCGAAAATTCAATCGAATCTCCGGCCTGAAGTTTTTGGTGTTGAGGTAGTACGGAGGAAACACCCGAAGATAAAATAAAATCCGAAGGTAATCCTGGGTTGAATTGAAGCGTTTCTTTACCCCAGTCGACAGTTATTTGTTCGCTGATTCCCCGAAGATCGGAAATCCCCAGATTCAAGGTCGCATGCTGAAGCGCTATGTCTTCGGGCAAAATGGTGGTTTCGAAATGTTCCGGGATGATAAATTTGCCTTTTAATACTAACGGCGTTTTATATACGACAATATCGTATAAACCACGACTCAGTTCTTCGGTTTCTACATTTCCTGTAATATCCAGAAGCTCGGGAAGAATATGGATATAGTTTTTGACTTTCTTTACCCTGATTTTCGTGGCTCCGTTTTCATAATAAGTCTCTTCGTAGTTTTCATAGCAGGGAATACTGATGAAAGGGCCTGTTACCAATTGTGAGCTGCTCCATTTGTTTTGTACTTCCGTTGTTGCTTCCGAGGCGGTTTCGGAACGTTCCGAGATTAATCCCCGGATCATTGCAAGCGGAATCAGGAGAATGAGAATTAAAACTCCGATTAAAATAATTTTGACAGACAAGGCATTCCGTTGCATAAACCCTTGGCGTGGGTATTTTTCCTGGTTGGAAAAAGAGATTTGTGTTTCCATAATCAGAAGAGTTTAAATTTATTTAATAAAGAACTTTGTATTTCAAAGTATAAGTGTAAAAAAATAGATATTATTATTCCAGTTGATTTTTTAGAAAATTTTCCAGGGCATTCAGGTGTTTTTTAAAAGCTTCTTTTCCTTCGGGGGTGACAGAAAAGGTGGTGTTGGGTTTACGGCCGATAAATTGTTTGTAGCTTCGGATATACCCCAATTCCTCCAGATTCCGGGTATGGCTGGCCAGATTACCATCGGTTAGTTCAAGCAAATTTTTCAAGGATACAAAATCGATGGATTCATTGACCAGGAGTACCGACATGATTCCTAACCGGGCTTTACTTTCAAAGGCCTTATTAATATCTTCCAGGTTTAGTTTCATTTGTTCTTTTTTTCGTATTTCAAATGAAAAAAGATACCGTAGACGATATGAAAGAGGCCGAAGCCGACGACCCAAAACAACAGAGCATAATTTTCTACAAAACTATCGGCCAGGCCGAGAGCGATTTCCGCATAACCCAGATAGCGGGTATTGGAAAACGTATAATTCGACGCACTGATCAGAGCGACGCCATAGAATATCAGCATGATCGAAGAAGTAAGGCCATAATGGCTTTGCCAGATCAATGATATACAAAGTATTCCGCCTACAACCAAAGGCAGGAAGAAATTCCACAGTAGCCTTTTGGTATTGAAATCGAATAAAAGAGATTGGTTGTTTTGGTGGGCTTTGTGCCTGCACATCAGGATGACCGTAACGATACAAACGATAATCAGTAAAGAAGCGAAGACGATCAAAAGTTGTAGTTTCGCAGGCGTGTCGACATCCAGTCTGGGTACCGGTGTTGTATTTCCCAGGATAGAATAAGCAATTATCGCGGCGATACAGGCGTATATACCGATAACGATAGAGGACAATCCGCTGAATGAGACAAACCGGGTGGACTTTTCCATCATGTTCCGGATGTCGTTTAAAGTGTTTAAAGCTTCCTGATTATTCATATTTCAAATTACTTTGTGATGCAAAGTTAAATATTTTTTGAAAAATTCGCCTTTGAATTGACTTTTTTTGCGAAAAAAAAGATAAATGCTTCGTTTCGTGGAGTTAGTTTCCTAATTTTGTAAAACAGTTCAGTCGGTTCGACTGTTTTATAAATTGGTATATGGCTAAAATTTTATTGGTAGATGACGATACCACTTTTTGTCTGATGTTGAAAACATGGTTGACAAAAAGAGGGTTTGAAGTAGAGAATGCTTTTTCTTGCCGTGAAGCTTTGGCGAAGCTGAAAGGGACGAAATATGATGTCGTGTTGACAGATTTGCGTTTACCGGATGAGGACGGAATTTATTTGTTGAAAAATATCAAGGCATCGACTCCTGAGGTTCAGGTGATTTTGATGACCGGTTATGCTGATATACAAACTGCGGTATTGGCGATGAAATTAGGGGCTTTCGATTATGTGGCGAAGCCCGTCATTCCGGACGAGATTTTGAAAAAGATCCAGGACACTTTGGAACAGACTGCTGTTCCCGAACAAAAAAAGCGGACAAAAAAGCCCCAATCGGTGCCATACATCAAAGGTACGAGTCTGGAAGCCGACAAACTTTACGAATATATTCGATTGGTAGCTCCGACTATGATGACTGTATTGATTACCGGAGAAAGTGGTTCCGGTAAAGAGTACATAGCCCGTTTGATTCATGCTCAGAGCAATCGTAAGGAGGCGCCTTTTATTGCCGTCGATTGTGGGGCGATCCCCAAGGATTTGGCAGCCAGTGAATTTTTTGGACATGTGAAGGGGGCTTTTACGGGAGCTGTGAACGATAAGACGGGTTATTTTGTGGCTGCTTCGGGAGGGACGATTTTCCTCGATGAAATCGGAAATCTGAGTTACGATGTGCAGGTACAGTTGCTACGGGCCTTGGAAGAACGTAAAGTGAAGCCTGTGGGGAGTGATAAAGAGATCGCTTTTGATGTACGTATTATATCCGCTACGAACGAGAATCTGACAAAGGCTGTGGCCGAGGGGAATTTTCGGGAGGATCTTTATCATCGTCTGAATGAATTTTCTTTAAAAGCTTTAAGTTTGCGTGAAAGAAAGGAAGATATTCCGGTTTTTGCCAATCATTTTCTGGCTGCCTCGAATGAAGAACTAGGAAAAGATGTGATCGGTTTCGAGGATGAGGTAATGTCTGTCTTTAAAAACTATAACTGGCCCGGTAACCTTCGCGAAATGCGGAATGTGGTCAAGCGGGCGACATTATTGTGTCTCGGTGATTTTATCTCTTTGAAAGATATTCCGGCCGAATTGGCAGCTGTGGATCCTGTCCCTCAAATCGAAGATCTGGCTTTGAAGCGAGAAAAGAATGAAGTACAGCTTATCCGTGAAGCATTGGCGAAATGCCACAACAATAAAAGTGAGGCTGCACGCTTATTGAAAATAGACCGTAAAACCTTGTATAATAAAATGAAGCTTTATTCTATTGAATAAAGCTTCATCCCGGCAGTTGAATTTTCAATTATTATCGATAAATCCTGTTTTTATTCTGCCAGAATCGTTATTTCGGCACCGGAGGCAAAGTCCTGACCGTTCTGTTCGCTTAAAGCTGTGAAACGGATATAACGGGCTTGCACCGGTTTGGCAAACTCAACTTGCTTCTCTTTGCTGCTATTATCGAAAGTACCTTTCTGAACAGGAGTTCCCCAGTTTTTACCGTCCATGCTTACCTGGATGCTATAATCTTTGATCTTACCGTTATTGCCGTCTTGGCGGGGTAAGTAAATGAAACCTTTGATATTCTTCACTTCTCCGGCATCCAGATCCACCCAATGCGGGTATTTGGCAACTGTTACGGAATACATCGTATGCCAGATTGTATTGGGATCTCCGTCTGTGAGGTGTGAAGCATCTCCCTCTCCGGCTTCCTGGCTGCTGGCATAGATCACAACAGTTTGGATGTTTTCCTGCTTCTCAAAGGAAATCTTCGTTTTGATAGCAGGTCTGTCTTTGAACCAGGCAGTTACCAGACCTCCTTCACGAAGTGATATCGGGGTTGTGTATTCTTTTACTTTGCTTTTTCCAACGGTGTAGCAAATTGTTGCATTCTTACGGGCTGAGGTTATTTCTACAGTTCCCGACTTACTACGTGTGATAGACAATGGAATTTCTCCGGCAGGAGCGATATTGGCTATTTTACTCAGGTCTTTACCGGCAGGACGAATGATAAATCCGAAATTGTGATTGTTGGCGAAAACCCGGTCCGCTACCAAAGGACCACCCTGACCGCAACTGTTTCCTCCCAGTCCTGTCACTGCTGCATCCAGATGCAACCAGGTGTCGCCGGCTTGTGGCAACTGATAAGGATGGGAAGCCAGAATCAAATCCTGGGCCGAATATGGTAAAGCGGAGACGGATAACCGATCGGTGGCTATAAATACAGCCCCCTGATTTGCCTGATTGGTTAGGGCACACCAACGCACATCTTCATGATTTCCCATGTCCTGAGGTTTCGGGAAGTTGACAAATTCTCCGGCAACCGTATTCTTATGCTGTTCAATGAACTGTCCGCTTTTCCGGTCTGCATAATTGTCGATCGGACCACGTCCGTAGTAGGTAAAATTGGCATATTCCTGAGGGATTTTCATGGCATAACCCAAACGGGGTAATACCAGATCAGGCTGATTGGAAGTAACACTGGCCTGTAATTCAATGGAACCATCCGGATAAACCGTCCAAATCTGATTGGTAGTGAATTTGAAATCGTTCGGACCGAAAGGGGTGTCGGTTAATTCTTCGATCGTATTCTTACCGGAACTGGTACCACCCAGTATTTTTGCTGCATGAGGCGCCTGGGATTCTACTGTAAAAGCCAATACAATACTTCCGTCCGGTTTATTCATAATCGTTGTTTCTTTGGCTTTGTGTTGTAAATGGTGTAAACCACGGTCAAACCACGAAGAATAGAACCAGTTGTCATTGTTCGTAAAAGCACGGAGTACATCCAGTTTCGGTCCATTACCTGCTGCTATGATTGTTGTTGAATCATAAGTCAGACTGTAAATCGTTCCTGTGGATTCATCGAACTCGACTTTGAAATTATTCCCTTGGATCACAAGGCGGGCAGTCCTGCTTTTGTCGCAGGTCAGTTTTCCGCCTTGTCTTATCATCGTGCTGATGAGAGGCCGGTGGGCTTCTTTCACCTGAATTTGTTCTTCTGCAACCACGAATCCTTTTCTCGCCCAAGGCATATCGTTTTTCAGTAAAAACTGCACTTTTACGAAATATTCGGAATCTTTCTTCAGATTATTGTATTGATAAGGAATAACTACCTGTACCGTATGGCGGGCAGGAACAATGCCTGTAGTCACAGGACCGGATTGTATTTCCTTGCCATTTTCATATAAGGACCATTTTACATCATAATCCGAAAGGTCTTTAAAATAATATTTGTTGAATATTCCGAATTGACCTTTCTCGATGTCAATCGCTTTCACAGCCATATTCTGATAGACTTTCTTCACTTCATAATATTGTGGTTTAGGTTCAAGATCTCCAAATACAATACCATTCATTACAAACTGACCGTCATTGGGGATATCTCCGAAATCTCCTCCATAGGCCAGATAACGCTTACCGGTTTTCTTGTCATAATTATACATCGACTGATCCACCCAATCCCAAATGGCACCGCCACAGAAGAAATTAGTAGATTCGATAGCTTCCCAGTAGTCGATCAGATTTCCACAGGCATTACCCATGGAATGGGCATATTCCGAGATATGGAACGGATATTTAATATCATAATTTCCTTTTACAGCTCCCCGTACCCAACCGATAGAAGGATATTGGTTGGAACCCATATCCACAATCGAATTGTTCCGTTCGTATTGTACCGGACGGGATAAATCGAATTGTTTTAAAGCTTCGTAGGCAGCGACAAAGTTTTGGCCGGGGCCTGCCTCATTTCCCAGCGACCAGATGACGATAGAAGGATTGTTTACATTGCTGTGTACCATTTCCATTACCCGGGCGACATGTGCATTTTTCCATTCAACGGGATGAGAAAGAGAAGCCGCCCCGTAATAGTATTCATGTGATTCGATGTTGGCTTCATCTTCCAGATAAATGCCGTATTTATTACAGAGATAATACCAGTAAGGATCGTCGGTATAATGTGAGTTACGTACATGATTGATATTACCTTGCTTCATCAGCATAACCTCTTTTTCCATCATCTCACGGGTTATAGCGTGACCTACAGCCGGGTTGGTTTCATGCCGGTTCACCCCTTTTAATTTTATCGTCTTGCCGTTGACATAGTAATAACGGCCGGCCAGGCCGAACTCATCCTGATCAGCCGGAGTGTCTTTGATTTCCACTTTCCGGAAACCGACAATCGTAGATACTGTCTCGATACTCCGGTTTTTATGATCTTTCAGTTCCGCGATCAGGGTATAACGATAAGGAGTTTCTGCCGACCATTTATTCGGATTTTTTACTTTCAGAACCACTTTTTCCGCTTCCTGGGTATTTCCTGTGGTAATAGGTTCTACCTGGGCAACGACACTGTTCCGGATAGCCGCTCCCTTAGTATCTCTAGCCAGAATAACCGGTTCATTCTCGTCAGAATACAATTTGTTGGCATACAAACTATAGCATACTTTATATCCTTTGGCCGTTTTCTTTCCAAAATTACGGATATCGGCCTGAATTGTCAGAGAACCGTCGGTGTGGTTATTATCCAAATCCGGAGTTGCAACCAGATCACGTATCTGTACTTTAGGGGTGGAATAAAGTGCTACGGTGCGGAAAATACCTGGCAAACGGAACATATCCTGAGCTTCCAGGAAAGAACCGTCGGAATTTCGGTAAACCTCTGCTGCGACTATGTTTTTCCCGGAACGCAAATAGTTGGTAATATTGAAATTAGCCGTATTGCGTGAGTTTTTCGAAAAACCTACATACATTCCGTTGATCCATAGATAGAAAAATGAATCGACTCCGTCAAAACTGATAAATACTTCACGTCCGTCCCAGTGTTCGGGAATCTCGAATTCCCGACGGAAAGAACCCACTTCATTGCGATATTTGTAAGTTGTCCAGTTCGTTGGAGGCGTACGCATTACGCCACCCCGCCAGTCGTCTGCTTTTACGCTATGCATAAAAATGACAGGTTGATTGACATAGATGGGTACTCCGTATTTCAAACTGCCATCTTGCTGAACTCCATAAATATTCCAGCTGGAAGGAACCGGAATATTGTCCCAAGCCGTCACGTCGAAATCGGTTTTATAAAAATCTTTGGGACGTGAATCCGGATCCGCTGCCCAGTTGAATTTCCAGTTACCGTTCAGCGATTGCCAATATATACTGTTTTCAGGCAGAACTTTTCGGGCACTTTTTATATCTTGAAAAGGAAAAAACCAAGCATGTGGCTGCTCTTTGTTTAGAGCCAGATTTTCCGGAGATTGCCACTCTTTTCCTGTTGGAGCCTGTTCCGAAGCATAGGTGTAACCTTTTAACGGCGGTCGTACACCGAAGCTTTGTATGACTAAACCACACAGTAATAGACTTAATGTGATTATACGCATGATGTGATTTCGTTTTATAAATATTTGTTGAGATCCGCACATTCTGTCTACAATATTCGTTAAAATCTGTCGGATTCCCAAATCATTTATAATGAATCTGATGATTTTTTCTCGATGCTGATACAACGAGAAGTAGTAACCTGTCTTTAAGGCTGATCAGCGAGCCCTGAAAGGGAGCCTGATCAGGAGATTTTGAAATCTTCTTTTAGTAACAGGATCGTTTTGTCGATTACTTCCTGAGTCAGGGATGAGATTTGATTTTCAGGGAGATCGTTTTTAGTCGCCTGTTCTAACTTTTCTAATAGGGGGATTTCTTCATCTATTTCCAGTTGACGGAACATCGGGAGCATTTTGTGGGCCAGTTGGACGATAGCTGTCCATTGTTTTTCTTCCTGATATTTTTTTAATAATTCTATATGTTCCCGGGTTGTCATTACAAATGAATCGAGGATTTTTTGTAGGGCTTCCCGATCGTTGTCGACAAACTGAAGGATATGTTTCAGGCTATATCCTCTGTGTTCTATGTCCTGGGCTGGATTTGAATAGGAAGTGGTTGCCGGTTCTGAGAGTGAAATACCTGTCAGTTGGGTGATTAAGGCTGTCAGTTGACCGGAGGTGAAAGGTTTGCTTAGAAAAGCACTGAAACCGGCATCGAGGTATTCTTTTTCCGTCCGTCCGGAATCTGCCGATAAGGCTACGATGCAGAGATCGGCAGCATTAGGTAGTGAGGAATTACGGATTTGTTTAACCAAATCGAAACCGTTCGTTTCCGGCATCTGGATATCGGAAAAAAGAAGATCGTATTTGGTAGAGGCCAGCTTGTTCAGGAGATGCTGTGGGCTGGTGGTGGCTTCTGCCTGAATACCATAATTAGCCAATAGACCGACCGCCATTTCCAGTTGAAGCGGATCATCGTCTATAAACAGAATTTTAGGTGAACCGCTCACCGGAATACCCGGTCGGGGGAGGAGGGGTGGCTCGTGGGAAGCCGTTGAGGATGAGGTGGTACACTGCCCGAGGGGAAGCAGGATCGTAAAACAACTTCCTTTACCCGGAGTGCTGTTCAGTTGAATTTCTCCCCCCAGAAGATGGATTAATTTCAATGTAATCGTTAATCCCAGGCCTGTACCTTCTATGGTTGCATGTGAAGTTAGGCGTGTAAATTCCTGGAAGATGATTTTTTGCTCCTCGGGAGTCATCCCTGAACCTGTATCCTGGATTTTTAGTCTGATCTTTTCCGGATTGACGGTTTCGGCAGAGAAGGAGATATGTCCTGTTGTCGTGTATTTTACTGCATTGGATAAGATATTGGTCAGGATCTGCCGGATGCGCAGGGCATCTCCTGAGTAGTCTTTATCGAGATCTTCGCTGAAACGGGCTTTTAATTCCAAATGTTTGGCTGCTGCCAGTGGCATAAAATTGTCCGTAATTTCCTGGAATAAATGATACGGATTGAACACGATATGCTCGACGGGCATTTTATTGTTTTCCAGTTTCGATAAGTCCAGCAAGTTACCGATCAGTTTCAGGATATGTTCCGAAGAACCCTGCATGTTTTTCAGGAAATAACGTTGCCGTTCGTTGATGGGGGTGTTATTGAGCAGTTCGATATAACCGATTACAGAGCTTAGCGGTGATTTGATGTCGTGTGTGACGGTCAGGATCATCTTTTCCCGGCTTTTCAATAGTTGATCGGCATAGCGGTTGGCTGCCTCGAGTTCTTTCCGATAGCGTTGGCTACGGGATAAATCGCGAAGAATGAAGAAGGTAAAGAACAAGATCAGCAGGAAGGCAATCACTGCCAGCCAGGCAAAAATCCGGATCATCGTGTTGAGGGTTTGTTCCCGGGTTTCTTGTTTGATTAGAGAATTCGTGATTTCTTCTTTTTCATAGGCTCCTAATATTCGTTTCAACTGATCCGTAATGTAGGTGCTCTGCTGAATTAAGGCATATTCTTTCCGGTTGATTTGACGGGTAATATCCTGGGTTTGTTTTTGTACATCTTCCCAGGCTGTTTTCAGAATATGAACGACACTGTCCGTATTTTGTAAGGCTGTTTGCCTGTTGAGCGTATCGATAACAGTATGATGAGAAACCGAAACTTTGAGTACGGAATCGGGCTCGGTCTTGGAAAAAAATAGCCAACGTCTTTTCTTTTTTTCTGATTTGGTGTACGAACTGTCCAGTGTCGTAATGTGTCTTTTCCGGATATCCGTCCCTTGCAGGCTGTCTCTTCCGGATTCTATACTGGCAATCGCTTTATTATAGAAATCATCCGGGACAAAGGATTGTTTTACCCGGACGATATCCTGCAAATTGCGTATTTTCTGATCGAGTAGATCATCGATCGTATCCAGACGAAGAATCTGGTCCAGACGGGTAGTTAAGTCTCTTAAAGAGTCTATATTCGATTCAACTTCCTCTATTAAATCCCGGTACTTTAGAAAATAGGATCTCGAACCGGTTTGTACAAAAGCATTTCCCAGCCCTTCCGATTCATAAAGCCCCGTGATCGTATTACCAATAATGAATAGTTTCCGGTTAGGATTATCACTATTTTCTTCGTTGACAATTAATTTCGTTATTTGCTTATAAATCAAAACAGCAGCCAGGATACTCAATAAGAACAGAAGACTATATCCTCCGATAACCTTCCATTGGGTATATTTTGAAAGTGAGGGCATGATCTCGTTTTTTATTACATTTCAATTTTTCACCAAATATAAAAAAATGCATCAAAATTTAGAGTATGTCGTACAAAATTTTGAAAGTTACAACAAAAAACAAACGCTAAATAAATGTTTTTCATTTATTTAGCGTTTTGCTCTGTGATCCCGTGGGGACTCGAACCCCAATCAAAGGAACCGGAATCCTTCATTCTATCCATTGAACTACGGAACCAAATGCGTTGCAAAGATAATAAAAAAAAGAAAAGGGGAACCATGTCCCCCTTTATTTTTTAGAATTAATTAATGGGGTTTTTTCGTACTACCGTAATTAATTCTCAATGAATTTGCTTTACGTAATTCCTGTTTGATATCGGTAACGACACCCATCGTTACATTTTTATCTACTTTCAGGTTATTGGTAATGCTATTTCTGTCTTCCTCTTTACGACTTTCACGTTCTGAAACCACAAAAGCTCCCAGTTCCTCTAAAGTTGCGAAACGATCGTTCAACTGGATTCGGGGTTCGGTTCCGTAAGCACCTTGATATTGAGGAGTTGGTTTACCTACATAAATATTACTTACGAGTGATTTCTTTTCCAGTTTTACGGTTTCTGTAGCCTGAGGCATCGCATTGGCAACCATTAGGGAAACTTCACGCATCGTGGTACTCACCATGAAGAAGAACAGCAACATAAACACGATGTCAGGTAAAGATGCCGTTGAAATTGCGGGCGTCTCTCTTTTACCGTCTTTTTTAAATTTTGCCATTATTTTTTCCCTCCTATGTTTTTAGGTTCTGCTTCAGAAATCTGCATCGGAACAACTTTTCTGACTGCTTCTTTTTGGTCTTCATTCAGTTCATCAAAGTTTTTACCCCATTTCTCGTTGGCTTTTCTGTTTCTCAATTCATTATAAGCGGATGTCAACTGATCTTGTACGGCGATGTACATTTCATATGACGTTCCTTTATCACTCTGAAGAGAAACAATACCCTTCGAAACTTCCACGGGACCGAAAAGATCGATCGTTTTAATTTCTTTTTGGGGTAAGTCTTCGCTATTATTCGGATTTAGAACAAATTCGATTGTCCTGTCTTTCAGGGTAGAAACATCTGCCAATTCTCCGTTGATCGCCAGCTGATTGTTCCGGTTTACCAAAACCTGCAAAATATTCCGTTTTGCATATTTCGGGGCTTCGGTATTATCCGGCTGATAGGGCGGAAGTCTTCTGTATATACCGGAATCCACATTCATCGTCGTCGTTGCCAGGAAGAATACAAGCAACAAGAATGCGATATCGGCAGTCGAAGTGGCATTAATTTCTGGTGTTTTCTTTGCCATATTCCTTAGTTTTATCTCTATTCCCCGAAGGGAATAGTATTATTTCATTCTTCTGTAAATTTCCGTTCCTAAGATAGCTAAAATAGCTGCTGCAAAAAGGAAATACATCGTATACAAAATCGTATCTGAGAAGATCAGCATGGATGGTACGTTATCAGGCCCCGTATAACCGACCAGTTTCATCGGGGTACCATCAGCCAGTGCATACCCGATCAGGATGACTACGACTACTCCGGCTAATCCGATAAAGCTTTTCATCGCTTGTTTCGGGCGGGTAAACAGACGAATCACCGGGAAGATAATAGCTGCAATGATTGCAATACCACACAGGATATATGCCCAATTCAATAATGTCGATGTATATACAGGAGTAGTGTACGGCTGATTCGGTACTTCACCTCCGAACATAAACAGCCCTAACAATACTACTGTAATGACGAACATTACGATTGTTACAAGGTTGAGTATTTTTTTACTATCCATGGTTTATTTGTTTTTTTGCTCGTATTTAACCAAAATGTCTAACATGCTTACAGAAGCATCTTCCATATTGTTTACGATACCTTCTACTTTCGATACACAATAGTTATAGAATACCTGCAGGATCATAGCTACGATCAAACCGCCTACGGTCGTAATCAATGCCACTTTAATACCTCCTGCTACCAGTGCCGGGCTCATATCACCTGCTGCCTGAATCTGGTCGAAGGCCTCGATCATACCGATTACAGTTCCCAAGAACCCCAACATAGGAGCCAATGCGATGAACAATCCGATCCAGGTCAATCCTTTTTCCATCAATCCCATCTGTACCGATCCGTAAGAAACAACTGATTTCTCAACCATGTCGATTCCCTGATCGTAACGGGAAAGTCCCTGATAGAAAATACTTGCTACAGGTCCGCGGGTATTGCGGCAATATTCTTTTGCTGCTTCAATACCACCGTTGTTCAGCGCGTCTTCAAAACCAGCGATGAATTTTTTGGTGTTCGTATCGGAAAGGTTTAAATAAATAACCCTTTCAATTGCGATGGCCAAACCGAAAATCAAACACAATACAACACAAGCCATAAATCCGGCACCACCTTCGATGAATTTCTGTTTGATCGCTGCATGCATTGAAGTGCTTTCAATTTGTTCGTCATCGATAGAAACTGTTGTTTGCTCGGTTTGAGCTGCTGGTGCTGCTTCGTCTTCCTGAGCCATTAGTTTTGATGCTCCAATAGTAAGCATTCCTAAAACTGCTATTAGTGCAAATAATTTTCTCATGATCTCTTTAACTGATTTTTAGTTTATAAATAATTAAAATTTAACTCTCAAACTTCAGGCGTACCCTTGCAAACCTTTGTATTCCCACAGGACGCACCAAAAGACGCGGCAAGGTACAAAAAAAATGTTAAAACCCAATATGATTCATGGTTATTTCTCCTTTTATTGATGAATTTAAGTATTTTTTTATTTCGTTAGCGTCACGGTATTTCTCCAGCAGATACATCATTTTGCAGACAGCAGCTTCCATCGTAATGTCATATCCACTTGAAACCCCGTAGTTTAATAACTCTCTGCTGGTCTCATAACGGCCCATTTCTACCGTTCCTCCCTGGCATTGGGTGACGTTGTATATGATGATGCCTTTTTGGGAGGCTTCTTTAATTTTTTCTAAAAAACAACGGTCGGTCGGAGCATTCCCCGAACCATAAGTCTCCAAAATCAGTCCTCTTAGACCGGGAGTTTGAATAACGGCATCTATTAATTCTGGACGAATGCCTGGAAATAATTGCAATATGGCGATATTGGTATTCATTTCCGTAAATGCACCAATCGGCTCTGTCCGGGGAGTATAATCGATGGCTCCGTAATTATAGTGAATATGAATACCGATTTCTGCTAAAGGCGGATAGTTGAACGATTGGAAAGCATCGAAACTCTCTGCATTGATTTTGGTGGTTCGGTTACCCCGGAAGAGTTTGGCTCCGAATAAAATACAGACTTCAGGTACAACTGCCTTGCCTTCGATGGTCGCCGCTGCAATTTCTAAGGCTGCAATCAGATTTTCCCGGCCATCGGTACGTATGGTGCCGATCGGAAGCTGTGAACCTGTGAAAACAACCGGTTTGGTCAGGTTGTTCAGCATGAAGCTCAGGGCTGCGGCCGAATAAGCCATCGTATCTGTCCCGTGCAGAATGACGAATCCGGAGTACTGATCGTATTTGTCCAGAATGATTTGGCACAGGTCGGCCCAAAGTGCCGGTTTCAAATCGGACGAATCGATGATCTCCGGTAAAGTATAACTGTTGATAGAAAAACCGAATTCTCTGATCTCAGGAACTGCTTTCGCTATCTGCTCGAAATCGAAAGGACACAATGCCCCTGTCGCCGGATCGTTGACCATTCCGATGGTTCCGCCTGTATATATTATCAATACCGATTTTGTCATTGTCATATCAAAGTTTATCGATGACCCCTCACACGTTTTCGCACTGCAAATTAAACAAATTCAAAGCATTTTGTGTCGTTATTTCTTCAATTTTTTTTGTCCCGAGACCCGTTAATTCTGCAATTTTTTGAGCTATTAACGGAATATAACTACTTTCATTTCTTTTTCCCCGGAAAGGGACTGGAGTCAGGTAAGGAGAATCGGTCTCCAGCACGATGTTTGCCGGGCCGATTTCGCGTAGGGTATCTGCCATCTGACTCTTTTTGAAGGTAACGACTCCTCCGATTCCTAATAAATACCCCATGTCGATTGCTTGCCGGGCTTCTGCTGCATTACCCGGAAAACAATGCAGAATGCCACGGGTATAAGGATGTTTTTTCAGCACTTCGAAAATCACCTCCAGAGAGTCACGGGAATGAATGATTACCGGCAAACCGGTTTCTTTTGCTATTCCAAGCTGATGTTCGAATGCTTTGATTTGTTCCCGGTAATAACTTTTATCCCAATATAAGTCTATACCACATTCTCCGATGCCGTAAAAGGTATGGTTACCCAAAGCTTTTTCTACCTGGGCCAGTTCTGTTTTATAGTTCTCGTACACAGAAGTGGGATGTAGCCCTGCCAAAGGAAATAACATCTCCGGGTGTCGGGCTGCCAGATCGAGCATCCGGTTGCGCGATTCACTATCGATGTCCGGAAGAACGATGTAATTCACTCCCGCCTCTCTGGCACGTTGTACGACAGCTTCCCGGTCTTCTCTGAATTCCTCTTCGTAGATATGTGAATGAGTGTCGATGTACATAAATTTGAAGCTAAAAATGATTAGCTGAAAACTGAATGATTTTGCGGAAACGAAGATAATAAAAAAAGCGCACACCCTCGAAGTGTACGCTTTAATTTTCAGGTAATCGTTTTTTCAGCTTTTAACTTTTACCTTTAACTTTCTATACGTGTCCCTGAGCACACATTGCTTCAGCTACTTTTATAAAGCCGCCGATGTTAGCACCTTTCACGTAGTCGATCTTGTCTCCCTCCTTACCGAATTTAACACAAGTATCGTGGATATCTTTCATGATCTGAGACAGTTTCTGGTCAACTTCTTCAGCTGTCCAGCTATATCTCATTGAGTTCTGGCTCATTTCCAGACCTGATACGGCAACACCACCTGCGTTAGCTGCTTTACCCGGAGCGAAAGTGATATGAGAATTCAAATATTTAACAGCTTCAGCTGTACAACCCATATTGGAAGTTTCTACAACCATCTGGCAACCGTTAGCAACCAATTGTTTTGCATCTTCTTCGTTCAATTCGTTCTGAATAGCACACGGGAAAGCGATATCACATTTTACTTCCCATGGTTTTTTCTTAGCGAAGAATTTAGCTCCGAATTTAGCTGCATACGGTTCTACAACGTCGTTGTTGCTTGCACGTAATTCCAGCATATAGTCGACACCTTCCTGAGTCAGACCTTTTTCGTCATAGATATATCCGTCCGGTCCGGAGATGGTTACCAATTTGGCACCCAATTGAACGAGTTTCTGTGCAGCACCCCAGGCAACGTTACCGAATCCCGAGATAGCGACAGTTTTACCCTTGATGTCCTGGCCTTTTTCTTTCAGCATGTGCTGAGCGAAATATACCGTACCGTAACCGGTAGCTTCCGGACGTACACGTGATCCACCGAATTCTCTTGGTTTACCGGTCAGTACACCTACGAATTCGTTCCGGATTCTCTTATATTGTCCGAACAGATAACCGATTTCACGGGCTCCTACACCGATATCACCGGCAGGAACGTCTGTGTCGGCGCCGATATATTTGCAAAGTTCAGTCATAAAGCTCTGGCAAAAACGCATTACTTCATTGTCTGATTTTCCTTTCGGGTTGAAGTCCGAACCTCCTTTACCACCACCCATAGGCAGCGTAGTCAGAGAGTTTTTGAAAGTCTGCTCGAAACCTAAGAATTTCAATCCGCCCAAAGTTACCGACGGGTGGAAACGTAAACCTCCTTTGTACGGTCCGATAGCACTATTGAATTGAACGCGGTAGCCGCGGTTGATTTGTACTTCACCTTTGTCGTCGATCCATGGAACACGGAACATGATTACTCTTTCAGGTTCTACCATTTTTTCGAGGATCTTATTGGCCTTGTATTTCGGGTTTGCCTGATAGGTATCCCATACAGTTTCAATAACTTCTTCTACAGCCTGGTGGAACTCTGCTTCACCTACTGTTTTTGCCTTTAAGGCTTCCATGAATTCTTTAATTTCTGGTCTCATGTGTATAATTTTTAGTATGAGTTAATTCAAACGTTTTCGGATGTCAAAATTATCTAATTATTTACGATATCAAAACTTTTTGCAGTTAATTTTTTATTAACAAACCTTGATTTTGCTTTCGGATTGATAGTTGGAGATATATCCCTGCTGATAATCTGTTACTAAAACTGAAATTAGTACTTCGGCGGGCCCTCTCGGAGTGATAAAATTACCGGAGAGAATACTTTTTGCCTGCCAGACCGATTATTTTCCCTTCCAGTTCGAGTTGCAATAGGATAGCCGCTAGTTCACTACTTGGACGCTGGGTCAACTGGCATAATTCATCGATATGCAGGGCTCCATTTTCACTTAAGAGCTGAATGAGTGTATTCCCTTGTTCGTCGTCGCTGAAATTCGGTAAGATCGTTTGTTGTAGTGTCGTTTTTTTTATCGGGTAACCTAAGAGGTGGGCCACGTCGGTGGCATTTTCGGTTAATGCGGCAATGTTTTCTTTAATCAGAAAATTGCAGCCTGCCGAATATTTATCTTCCGGACGTCCAGGGAAAGCCATGACTTCCCGGTCGTATGACATGGCCAGGCGCGCTGTGGCCATAGCTCCTCCCTTTATGGCCGATTCGGCTACCAGGGTTGCATGACAGAGACCCGCAATAATCCGGTTGCGGCGTAAGAAATTGCTCGGATGTATATTCGCCGTGCAAGGAAATTCGCTGATCCAGGCCCCGCCGGTCTCCAGAATCTGATGTGCCATGCTTTTATGGGTCGCCGGATAAATCATGTGTAATCCATGTCCCAATACGGCTAAAGTCGTCAAGCCGAACTTCAGGGAAGCCCGGTGGGCCGAGGCGTCGATGCCATAAGCCAATCCGCTGACCAGGACAGGACGACAACCCAGATTCACCAGGTCTTCGACCAATGCCGTCACTCTGGCTTCACACCGGGACGATGCATGTCTTGTCCCTACGATGGCCAGATATTTATTTGCCGGAGAGGACTTTAACTTCCCTTTATAAAAAAAGACCAGGGGAGCATCGGCACATTGCCGGAGCAATTCCGGATAACACCCGTCTTCGATTGTGCAGATTTGTATCTCGTGTTTGTCCAACTGTTCTATCTCCGCTTCTGAATTTTGTATAGCCGTTTTCCGGTTAAAAGTGTCCGTGGGTATATTCAACTCCCGATAGAGCTGATTCAGCGCTTGGTCGCTTTCGAGAAAAAAACCTTCCAGACCTCCGCATCTTTCGATCAACGGGAGGTATATGCAGCTATTCAGCTTGGGTAATAAACTGATCGCAATGCGGGCTTTCACAGAGCTATTTCGATTCATGGCTAAAGAAGATTTAAATGGATCCGTATTTAACAAAGTTATGAAATATTATTGAATTATACTTCTTAAAAACAAGATATTATTCCGTAGCTTCGATGGGCAGAGAAGCTGATTTCTTTACTTTTGCCGTTTTCTCCGATTAATATTGGAGTTTTGCTTTTTCCTTTTTATTTTTGGCAAAATTTGCAGGTATATGAACAATATAATTTTTACCCGTGATATCCGGGCGGATTTACAATTGAAGCTGGCGGACTTCGGTATTGCAGATATTTTCGTACTGGTCGATAATAATTCCCGTAATTTTTGTCAGAGAAGTTTCGAGGATTTCGGTATTCCTGAAGAACATATTATTACAATTCCTGAAGGTGAACATCACAAATCTTTAGAGAGTGTGGCTGAGATTTGGCAGGTATTGTCCGATCAGGGGGCCCGGCGAAATGCTGTTTTGGTGAATGTGGGAGGAGGAGTGATTACCGATCTCGGTGGGTTTGCTGCTTCTTGCTTCAAACGGGGAATACATTGTGTGAATATACCGACGACACTTCTGGCTCAGATCGATGCGTCGGTGGGAGGAAAGACCGGCTTTGATTTCAATGGATTGAAAAACGAAATCGGTAGTTTCGCTATCCCCGATTGGGTACTTATCGATAATCATTTTTTAGCTACTTTGCCCGAACGGCAGATTATGTCAGGATTTGCCGAAATGCTGAAACACGCTTTATTAGCCGATGAAGAACATTTGGCTGAAGCGATGCAGGTAGATTTTGCCGGAGTGGCGGAAGAAGATTTTTTGAAGCTGATACGTAAATCCGTTGCGGTGAAAGCGGCTATTGTACAAAGTGATCCCCGGGAAAAAGGATTGCGCAAAGCATTGAATTTCGGACATACGGTGGGGCATGCTATCGAAAGTGTCGCTATCCGCCGTGGACTCGATATTTTCCATGGAGATGCTGTTGCGTACGGCATGATTGCCGAATTGTTCCTCTCCGTGCAAAAACTTGGTTTCGATGAAAAACATTTCGAGGCGGTAAGGAAGTTTATCCGCGAAAAATACCCGGTCTACCATCCTGTAGCCGAAGCGGACGAATTATATGAGCTGATGCTGCACGATAAGAAAAACGAACAGGCAGGGGTTAATTTTACACTCATACATAAACCCGGCGAATTTGACATCGATAATTATTGTAGCCGGGATGAAATTTTCGAAGCCCTTAAACAAATTTAATGGGAAGGGGAATGGATATAACTTTGGATTTCAAGTCGAAACGGGTACAAGGTACGGTTACTTTGCCTGCCTCGAAAAGTATTTCCAATCGGGTGCTCATCGTCAATGCCTTGGCCGATAGTGAACTACCGATAGAAAATCTCGCCGATTGTGACGATACGCAAAGTATGGTGCGGATACTGTGTAGTGAAAATAGCTATTTTGATGTGGGGCATGCCGGGACAGCGATGCGTTTTCTGACGGCTTATCTTTCAAGGATTATCGGGAAGTGGGTACTGACGGGATCCGAGCGGATGAAACAAAGACCCATTCGGGTGTTGGTAGAAGCTTTGAACCGATTGGGAGCACGGATCGGGTATCTTGAAAACGAAGGTTTTCCGCCATTGGAGATTTACGGTTCCCGCTTGGTGGGTGGAAGTATAGATATTCCGGCTTCTGTCAGTAGCCAGTATATCTCTGCTTTATTGATGATCGCTCCTTATATGGAAAAAGGATTGGAAATCCGGCTTACCGGCAAGGTAGTTTCGAGTTCCTATATCGATATGACTTTGCAGATCATGCGGGAGTTTGGAGCCGAAGTCGGTCGGGAGGATACTGTGATCGGAGTGAAGCCGGGAGAATACCGGTCTGTTCCTTACCGGGTAGAATCGGATTGGAGTGCTGCTTCTTATTTTTATGAATTGCTGGCTATCGCCGGAGAAGGAGAGATTATCCTGACCGGCTTGAAAGAAAAAAGCATGCAGGGAGATTCCCGTCAGACTGTTGTGTGGAGGAAATTAGGGGTTCGAACCTGCTATGAGGGAGATTTAGTGAGATTATCGGCCGCAAAGCCTGAAATCGATCGGTTGGATTATGATTTTGTGGAAATGCCCGATCTCGTCCAATCGTTTGCTGTGGCTTGTTGTATGCGGCGTATTCCATTTCTGTTCCGGGGAGTGGAGACCTTGCGGATTAAAGAAACCGATCGGATCCAGGCGCTGATAGAGGAATTGGGCAAATTGGGTTATCTGTTGAAAGCTGAAGGAGATGGAGCCTTGATTTGGGAAGGGGAACGGACCGGGGGGCAGCCATGTCCCCGGATTGCGACTTATCACGATCATCGCATGGCCATGGCATTTGCTCCTGCAGCCCTGAAACATCCGGGATTAGTTATTGTGGATAAAGAAGTCGTTTCCAAATCTTTTCCCCGTTATTGGGAAGCACTGGCCGGATGTTTTGGGACGAAATCCGGATATTCGGACTCTTAAGATCTTTTAGCTTTGAAAAATTGTTTCACTATTTCACTGCATTCCCCGGTTAAAATGCCTGAGGTGATTCGGGTTTTCGGATGCAATACGGGAGGGGTCAGACGCGAGTATCCCCGATGAGGGTCGGGGGCTCCGGTCACTAATTCGCCGAGTTGTGCCCATGATAATGCACCGGCACACATGGTGCAAGGTTCCATCGTTACGTACAGCGTGCATTCATTCAGGTATTTACCTCCCAGATAAGAGGTTGCCATCGTGATGGCGAGCATTTCTGCATGAGCGGTGACGTCATTCAGTTTTTCGGTTTCATTATGGGCCCGGGCGATAATTTTTCCTTTACATACGACGACGGCTCCTACAGGGATTTCTCCCTCCTCTGCGGCTTGTCGGGCTTCCTGCAGGGCTTTATGCATATAATATTCATGTGTCGTCATCGGCTACGTCGGATCTGTTCGGTCGGAAAAATTTACCATTCAGCAACTTTTACCCGGCAAAGTTAAGGATTTTTCCCGGATCACCGCCCGGAAAGCCGGTCTTTTATATCAATCGTTTGAGTATGATATTGAGTGGATTGTAATCAAAATATTTGGGTAGCAGATAAATTATTCCTAATTTTATCATCCCGAAACAATGGGACATATGAATTGCTAGTTCATTAATCATTAATAATAATTTTATGCAGACGATTGACACTTACAATTTTCAAGGGAAAAAAGCATTGATCCGTGTGGATTTCAATGTACCCTTAAATGATAAATTCGAGATCACCGACGACACCCGTATGCGGGCGGCTATTCCTACGATCAGGAAGGTGCTTGCCGGCGGCGGTGCTGTTATTCTGATGTCTCATCTGGGACGTCCGAAAGGGGTTGACAGTAAATATTCGCTGAAACATATTCAGAAACATTTAGAAGAATTACTGGGACAACCGGTCAGATTTGCGGATGATTGCATAGGTGAAAGTGCCAAAAAACAAGCTGCTGAATTGAAACCGGGAGAAGTATTACTGCTCGAAAATCTGCGTTATTATGCAGAAGAAGAAGGTAAACCCCGTGGTTTGGCTGACGATGCCTCCGATGAAGAAAAAAAAGCTGCAAAGGCAGCGGTCAAAGAATCTCAGAAGAAATTTGTCGCCGACCTGGCTTCTTTAGGTGATGTTTGGATCAACGATGCATTCGGTACCGCCCACCGGGCTCATGCTTCTACCGCTTTGATCGCAAAATATTTCCCCAACGATAAATTATTCGGTTATGTGATGGAAGGTGAACTGAAGGCGGTCGACAGTGTGATGAAAGATCCGAAACGTCCTTTTACCGCTATCATGGGGGGATCTAAAGTTTCTTCTAAAATCGACATCATCATGAACCTGATGGATAAGGTGGACAACCTGATCCTGGGTGGAGGGATGACCTATACCTTCAAGGCTGCTTTGGGGGGACATGTCGGAAGTTCTATTTGTGAAGCCGATAAGCTCGATCTGGCGCTCGATATCATGCGTATTGCCAAAGAAAAAGGGGTTAATCTGGTATTGTCCGATCAGGCTGTCATCGCCGATGGTTTCAGCAATGATGCGAATACCAAATTGGCTGATCCCATGAATATTCCGGATGGCTGGGAAGGATTGGATATCGGTCCGGAGACTCGCGAACGTTTTGCTAAAGTAATCGAAGAATCCAAAACGATTCTTTGGAACGGTCCGGTCGGGGTATTCGAAATGCCCAAATTCGCCGAAGGTACCAGGGCTATTGCCGAGGCTATTGTGAAAGCTACTGAAAAAGGTGCTTTCTCTCTGATCGGTGGTGGCGACTCTGTCGCTGCTATCAACCAGTTCGGACTGGCCGACAAGGTCAGCTACGTATCTACCGGTGGAGGTGCCCTTCTCGAATACATCGAAGGAAAAGAATTACCCGGAATCACTGCTATCCGCGGAGAATAATCGTGATTTCGATAAAATAAATGAGCGTCCGTTGAAGTGCGGACGCTTTTTTTTATGTCATTAAGGTCGGATTTTTCAATTATATATTTTTACTTTTGTAGGAGTAAAACTAGTTTGTTATGAGCACGATGATTCAGGTAACAGAGCCGACGATGGTCCTCAATGAGGAAGTGTGTAAAAGTAATATTGCCCGGATGGCGGCCAAAGCGAAAGCAGCCAATGTGGTATTCCGGCCACATTTTAAAACTCATCAGTCCCGGGAAATCGGTGAGTGGTTCAGAGCGAGCGGAGTGGATAAGATTACCGTTTCTTCATTGAACATGGCTATGAAATTCGCCGAATGGGGATGGAACGATATTACGGTCGCTTTTCCGGTAAATTGTCTGGAACACGAGAAAATCAACGCTTTAGCAGCTAAGATTCGTTTGAATTTGTTATTGGTCCATTCCGAAGGAGCCCGGCAATTGTCCGAATGCCTGAAATATCCGGTAGGCGTATATCTGGGAGTAGATACCGGATACCATCGGGATGGGGTAGACGCCGGTAACTATGAAAAAATCGAACGGATCATGAATATTGTTGCTCCCGATGTGAATATCAAATTCGAGGGTTTCCTTACCCATGCCGGACATACGTATAACGCCCGTTCTAAAGAAGAAATTTTGCAGATTCATAAAGACAATCTGCGCATGCTTAAAAATATCAAAGAAAGATATATTGATCGCTATCCTCAGCTCAAGATTTCTTTAGGGGATACGCCTTCCTGTTCATTGGCCGATCGTTTTGGTGTGGCCGATGAAATTCGCCCCGGAAACTTTGTTTTTTATGATGTAACACAATTGAAAATCGGTTCCTGCGACTGGTATAATATCGCTTTGGCAGTGAAATGCCCGGTGGTGGATATCAACCGGCACCGGAATGAGGCGGTGATTTATGGGGGGGGAGTACATTTTTCTAAGGATAGGATCGATCGTCCCGGTAATCGTCCGCTTTATGGGATGGTTGCTGAAAACCATAACGATTATTGGGGAAATATTATTTCGGGTGTGGAATTGGTGTCCTTGTCCCAGGAACATGGCGTAATGCATTGTACGGACGATTTTCTCGATCGGCTTCATGTCGGGGATGTTGTCACCGTATTGCCTGTGCATTCCTGTATGACGGCCGATCTGATGAAAATTTACCACATGAACGACGGGAAAACTGCCGCCCATATTTAAAGCATCATGGAGGATAAAATTAAAGTTGCCGGTGAAATAGCAGCTCATACTTATCCTTTGAGTGAAAAAAGCCTTTGCCGTTTGGCTGCTATCTTAGAACCACGGAAATTATTGAAGAATGAATTATTTCTGAAAGAAGGCGATGTCGCACGTTCGATGGGAGTCGTCGAACAAGGGATGGTGAGGCAGTTTTACCGGAAAAAAAATCTGGAGATTACGGAGCATTTTACATACGAAGGCCATCTTTTCGTATGTCTGGAAAGTTTTATTCGTCAGATCCCGGGACAATTTTATGTTGAGGCACTCGAGCCTACTCTGATCTATGAAATACCTTACGGGCCTTTTCATGAACTCATGCAACAGGATCCCGAAATTTTGCGGGTATATTGTACCATCCTCGAAAGTTCGTTAATCATTTCCCAACATAAAGCGGATGCCCGCAACCGGCATTCTGCTTTCGAACGTTATCGGCGTCTGGAGTTCGAACACCCTCAGATCGTCCGGAGGGCTCCTCAGATTCATGTGGCTTCTTTTTTGGGGATGAGTCCTGAAACCTTAAGCCGGATACGGGCTGGTAAGATTTCTTGATACAGATCAAGAAATGTCCTGCCGGAAAGTATTTCAATATCGAAAACGTTGTAAATCGGATCGAAATACAGAATTTTGCACTGTTTTTAAATCTTGTGCTATGATAAAATACTGTATTTTTTCTATTTTTTGTTTTCTTCCCTTTTTGATTTGGGCGGATGAGTTACCCCAACTGGGTAAGGCTCCTTTGGAAAAAGTGATTCAGGCCATGACGGTCGACGAAAAGGTCCGGTTGTTGACCGGAACGGGTGAGGTGGCCGAAGATATTTTGGTTGCCGTGGGCGAAACCGATAAAATTGTGCCCGGTGCTGCCGGTACCACCTATCCCATTCTCCGGCTGGGTATTCCGGCGATGGTAATGGCCGACGGTCCTGCCGGACTTCGGATTTCTGCCCGGCGTGATAGTTGTCCGCGAACATTTTATTGTACTGCTTTCCCTGTAGCTACTTTGCTGGCTTCGACCTGGAATACGGATTTGGTACAACAGGTCGGGCAGGCCATGGGTAACGAAGTGCTCGAATATGGTTGTGATATTTTATTGGCACCTGCTCTTAATATCCACCGGAATCCTCTGTGTGGCCGGAATTTCGAGTATTATTCCGAAGATCCTTTCCTGACAGGTAAAATCGCAGTAGCTATGGTAAAAGGTATTCAACAAAACGGCGTAGGCACGTCTGTGAAACATTTTGCCGTCAATAATCAGGAGACGAACCGGATTGCTAATGATGTGATTCTCTCTCCCCGTGCGATGAGGGAGATTTATCTCAAAGGCTTTGAAATGGTGGTGAAGGAAGCGAATCCCTGGACGGTAATGTCGTCGTATAATAAGATCAACGGCGTTTATACCTCCGAGAGTTATGATTTACTGACGACGATTTTGCGTAAAGAGTGGGGATATCAGGGGATGGTGGTCACCGACTGGTTCGGTGGACGCGATGCCGTCGGGCAGGTCCAGGCTGGAAACGACCTGCTGATGCCCGGGAAAATTCGCCAGCAAGATAGTATCCGCCAGGCATTGAAGACAGGAAAACTATCTATGGCCGACGTCGACCGGAATGTACGCCGGGTGTTGGAGTTGATCCTGAAAACGCCCCGTTTTAAAGGATATCCCTATTCCGAACAGCCTGATCTGAAAGCACATGCTTCGGTTACCCGTGAAGCTGCTGCCGAAGGAATGATTTTGTTGAAAAATGATGGAAAAACGTTACCGTTGGCCGCTGATGTGCGTGATATTGCCGTTTTTGGAAATACTTCTTACCAGTTTATTGCCGGAGGTACCGGTAGCGGTGATGTCGAAGAAGCTTATTCTGTCTCTTTGGAAGAAGGATTGACCGGAGCCGGTTTTATCCTCGATAAGGGCTTGAAACAGCATTATTTGGATTATATCCGGGCTGAAGAGGCTAAAATCGATTGGAAGAAATACAACCACGTCACTCCTCCCCGTATCGTGGAATGTACTTTAGACGAAGGGTTGATCCGGCGAAAAGCCGAAGAAACGGATATGGCTATGATTACCATCGGCCGGAATGCCGGAGAATACAGTGACCGGAAAGTGAAAGACGATTTCGAGCTTTGTGCCGACGAACGGGAAATGCTGGAAAAGGTAACCCGAATCTTTCATCAGGAGGGTAAAAAGGTAGTCGTCATCCTGAATATCGGGGGAGTGATCGAAACGGCTTCCTGGAAAGACCGGCCCGATGCAATCCTGTTGGCTTGGCAGGGGGGACAGGAAGGTGGAAACTCGGTAGCCGATATTTTATCGGGCAAGGTGAATCCCTCCGGTAAGTTACCGATGACTTTCCCTGTCCGTTATGAAGATGCCGCTTCCTCTGAAAATTTTCCCCTAATCGGCGATGAGGAAGCTCTCGATATTTACCGGGAGTTTTATACCGGGCCTAAAGGTACCGACCGGCCGAATATCGACTTTACCCGATATGAAGAGGGGATCTATGTCGGTTACCGTTATTTCGATAAATATCGGGTAGATGTTTCCTATCCCTTCGGTTTCGGCTTGTCGTATACCGGATTTACTTATAGCAAACCTCGGTATTTGCGTACAGAACAAGGATATGAATTTTCCTGTACAGTAACCAATACCGGAAAGATACCGGGAAAAGAAGTGGTACAGTTATATATCGCCGCTCCCGGAAAAACAATGGTTAAACCACAGAAAGAACTGAAAGCCTTTGCCAAAACGAAAATATTGGCTCCCGGAGAGAGTGAGGTCGTTCGGTTGGTTGTCGGTTTGTCCGAACTGGCGTCCTTCGACGAGCAAGCTTCCTGTTGGGCAGTTGAATCCGGTCGCTATCTGGCTATTTGGGGGAGTTCTTCCCGGGATTGCCGTTTAAAACAATCTTTTACGCTTCGGCAAGCCGTGACGGGTGAAGAGGTGCATCGGGTTTTATTACCCGTACGACAACTCGAAGAGTTGTATTGAGTTCGACGGAGAAACGGGCCTGCCGTTTTTGGTTTTTCGTTTACTTTATTACCTTTGCTGTGATAATGAACGATTTGACAGGATATATTAAATCCGGACAGTTAATCAAAGAGCTGAAAGCAGGCGAAGAGTCAGCCTTTGATTTTCTGTTTCGCAGCCGGTATAAAAAATTATGTCGGTTTGCCTGGGCCTTTGTCGGCGATTATTCCGTAGCTGAAGATATCGTTCAGGAGCTTTTTTCGAATATATGGCGCAAAAAGGAAACTATCGATGAACGACAAGCTATCGATAACTATTTGTATGTTTCGGTACGGAATGCCTGTTATACTCATCTTCGTGTCAAAAAACAGAACGTAGAACTGTCTGCATTATTAAATGAAGCGATTGTTCCGGATTGGGAGTGTGACTTTGAATCTCCGGTATTACGGACAATCTGGAATGCTGTAGAAGCACTTCCGCTTCAATGTAAAGGAGTCTTCAAATTAGTGGTCCTGGAAGATATGAAATATCGGGAAGTGGCCGATTGTATGGGGATTTCGGTAAATAGTGTGAAAACCCAGATGAAAATAGCATATAAAGAATTACGGGCCAAGCTGGATCGGAATCAAATGCTCTTATTATTCTTTCTTTATAGATATCTTGATAAAAAATAAAAAAAATGTTTTTTTTCTTCACCCTGTTTTTCCTTTTTTTAGTACTATACTTAAAAAGATAAAAATATGGGTACTATTCCGGATCGGATTTTTGAATTGATCGTGCTTCAACTGGATCATGAACAGACAGCAGACGAAGAAAAAGAATTAGCGGCCTGGTTGGCAGAGAAGAAAGAACACCGGCAGTGGTGGGAGAGTTATCTTCAGATACGTGCTCAGGCTAAATTACTGGACCGGCCTTTTTCTGCCGATACGGAGAAGGCTTTGACAAAAGTGAAGGCTTCCCGGCGTTTTCTCCGGGGAAGTAAAAAAGCTATCGCTTGGGCTGCTGTCCTGGCTTTGCCTTTGTGTTTGGGATTATGGTTGCTTTTGCAGGCAATGCCTGGGGAGGAAAATCGGTTATTCAGCGAGGTAGCCCGTCCCGGAAAAGAAAAAGCTATTTTAAAAATAGCTGCTCAGCGGCCCATTCGCCTGGATGGAGAAATAGATACGCTGATTATTACAGAAAATGGTACGAAGATTAAAACAGATGCCGGTAATATG
>NZ_LARE01000127.1:0-2489 GCF_000980245.1 Odoribacter sp. N15.MGS-14 | reverse complement strand
GGATATTATACGGAACTCTGTAATTACGGGGCTTCCGTTTTGTCGATTATAGTGCCTGACCGCCAGGGAAAGGCCGATGATGTCCTGTTGGGGTATCCGGAATTATCCGATCATATCCAGGACGGGCCCTATTTGGGTAAAACCCTGGGGCGGTTTGCAGGGCGCATAGCCAAGGGAAAATTTACCTTGAACGGGCAGTCCTATCAGCTGGATATCAACAACGGACCTAATCACCTGCATGGGGGAGCCCAAGGACTTTCTTTCCGCCTGTGGGAATACCGGCAATGCAGTGAAAACAGTCTCCGTTTTACGACCACCGCCCAGCACCTGGAAGACGGCTATCCCGGCGATTGCGCTATCAGCGTCGAATACACCTGGACAGAAGACAACACACTAATTATCGATTATCATGGAACTCCGACAGCGGACTCCATCCTGAACCTCAGTAATCACAGTTACTTCAATCTTGCCGGTACACCGACGATTCTGGGACATCAGCTACGAATTCATGCCAACGAATATCTTCCATTAAATGCCGATAGTATTCCGGAATTTCCGGCCCGGTCAGTTTCCGACAGTCCGATGGATTTCAGAGTATTCACCCCCATCGGTACAAAAATGAACGGTCTTCATCCTCAACTGGCTATCGATCGGGGATACAATCACTGCTGGCTCGTCGATCCCGCCGCACAAAGCGAAACGATCCCTGCCGTCGAATTAACCTGTCCGGAAAATGGAAGATTGCTTCAAATCTTCTCGGACTACCCGGGAGCTGTCGTCTATTGTGGAAACTATTTCGACGGCCGGCAAATGGATAAAAATCAGCACCCGCTTAACGCTTATGCCGGAATTGCCATCGAAATGCAATATTATCCGAACAGTCCGAACATGCCGGGAGTTCCCTCTTGTATCGTCCATAAAGGCGAAACCTCCCACCATCGGATCAGGTATGGGTTTAAGAGTTGCTGAGTTTTAGAGTTGCTGAGTTTAAAGAGTTATAGAGTTAAGAAGTTATTAAGTTATTTAGATTATTATGTGCATTTCAAAATTACAAAACAGAAGGATAGAATCGGTAAGGTCTGTATCGATGACCGGTTTATCTTCAAATGCATATACCAACCTAACCCTTAATAACTCCCTAATCCAACAATTCTATACCCCGGTTCTCCTCTATAACTCAACAGCTCAGCACCCCAGTAACTCAATAATTATACAACTCTTTAACTCAGCAACTCTTTTAACTCAACAACTTAGCAACTCTTTTAACTCAGCAACTTAGCAACTCTTTTAACTCAGCAACTTAGCAACTCTTTTAACTCAACAACTCACTAAATATGATGAAAAACTACCTTTGTAAAACAGCTTTCACCTTCCTTCTCTGTCTGGGAAGTGTATGGTCGTATGCAAAACCGGTTTTATCCGCTTTGTTTTCCGACAACATGGTATTACAACAGAACACCCAGGCTCCGATCTGGGGAGAAGCCACACCGGGGAAACAAGTCAAAATCACCCCCTCGTGGAGTAAAGAAACCATTTCCGTCACAGCCGATGAAACCGGCAAATGGAAAACCAGTCTCCCGACTCCTGCTGCCGGAGGCCCCTATACCATCACGATTTCCGATGGGAAAAAAATCCAGCTTTCCAATGTGATGATCGGAGAAGTATGGATCTGTTCGGGACAATCGAACATGGAAATGCCGTTAGCCGGCTGGGGAAAAGTACTCCATTACGAACAGGAAATTGCAGCAGCCGACCATCCGGATATCCGGTTATTCCAAATCAAAAAAACAACTTCGCTTACGCCCTCCGAGGAAGTACAATCTACTATGGACGGTTGGCAGCCTTGTGCCCCTGAAACGGTAGAGAATTTTTCTTCTGTGGCCTATTTTTATGCCCGGGAGTTGAACCGGGAACTGGGCGTGCCGGTAGGTGTGATCGACGTCACCTGGGGAGGTACCGTCGCAGAAGCCTGGACCAGCGAAGAAACCTTGAAACACATGCCTGATTTCGAAGATATGCTGACTATATTGAATATAGCCCAAACCGACAAAGCAGCAGCAGAACAAAAGTACCAGGCAACCCGGCAAAACTGGGAACAAGAAATGAATGCTTTAGACGAAGGTTTGGAAGGCCAGACAGCCCGTTGGGCCAACCCGGAATTAAATACCGAAACCTGGAAAAATACCCGGGTGCCTGCCTATATCGAACAATCGATCACTCCGGATTTGGATGGGGTAATCTGGTTCAGAAAAGAAATCGATCTTCCCAAAACCTGGTTAAACGAAGACCTGAAGATCACCCTCGGACCGGTCGATGACGAAGATATTTGCTATTTCAACGGTGTCCCCGTCGGCCAAACCCATGGCTACAATGTCGAACGGCATTATACCGTTCCTAAAAACCTCCTCCGGGAGGGCCCGAATGTACTGACCGTACGGGTAAACGATACCGGCGGTGAAGGAGGTATCTATGGAAAAGCAGACCTTTTG
>NZ_LARE01000126.1:0-2498 GCF_000980245.1 Odoribacter sp. N15.MGS-14 | reverse complement strand
CGGAGTCACTTTACGGATACAGTGATTCATACAATCGGCGACATACAAATTTCCTTCTTCATCACAACAACATCCGGTAGGATTCCCCCAACCGACATTTTCTGTACCCGGCAGCACCTGAGGTTTATCTACAAATGCTTTCGTATTGAAATCATAATCGGCATAGAATATAGTACCTCCATCCCGGCGGATCATATATAATCTTTTCCCATCCGGAGCAAAACACATGGTATACCGGCCATCTCCTCCGAAATTGTAAAGCGGAACCGAAGTTTTGGTCTTAAAGTCATAACGACAAATTACAGAACCGGTATATTGGCTATGAAAGAGTTCGCCATCCACCGGATTTACAGCCACCCCCCAACCCGATCCGCGCACCAATTCCTTGGCATCTGTAAATCCTTCCCGCCGGGTCATCATCAATACTCCGGAAAGATTAGGATCGTTATTTTCTACTCCTACGAACAAAGTATCCTGCGATTTAGACAAAGCCAAATCCGATAACAAACGCACGGAATAGCGCATCGGAGTAGTCACCTGCCGACCCGTTGTCGAAACAATTCGTATTCCTTTCGAATACTCGATCACAAAAATATCTCCATATTTATCACACAACAGAGTCTGAGGATAATAGAGGTTAGCTTCTTCAAACGAACCGTCCTGTGTCTCGTTTACCCGGCCTACCAAGGTCGATACATTGTCTTTAAACTCATATTTAAAAACACTATCCGAAACCACTTCCTTCGTATGCTCTCCCTTTCCCATCACCACTTTTACCGGTCCGGTCCCGGCACGCGCCGGAACGATAGCATAGATATAATTGTCATTCAGGTTAATGACCGAAGCTTCCTTATCGTTTACATACACCTTGACCAACGCCGTATCGTTACCGAAATTAGAACCGTTGATTACAAGCTGAGAGGCCGATCCTCCCCCTTCAGGCATAAATCCCGCCAACGTTACCGTTGCAGTCGGATCATAGTCCGATTTTGTCTCGTCATCCTGGCAGGCACATTGTAGCCAAACCATGAATACCAAACAAATGCCGAATAAAAAAGCATTTGCTTTTCTCCTTCTTTTTTCCATAGTTTTTTAATTTAATCCTTATCAATAAATATCATTTTGCACACAAAAAAACGTCCGATTAAATTAGCTGAAAGTTTATAAAGTCCATAAAGTCTATAAAGTCATTGGACCCTGCGGACGCCTGTTTCATTGACAATGAAACAGCCTACTCGAAGAATAAATTCTATTGAATTGATTATCAATGATTATACCCTCTTCTTCTTTTCCCATTTTTCTTTCCTTTTCATTTTTTAATGGAAGCGAAGCTTCCAAATAATTATCATTTGTCAATTATCATCTGTCCATTATTCTTTTTGCGGAAATCCGCAAAAAGAATCGGACGTTTCATTTGTAAAATCACTTCAAATTTAAAACGTTTGAATGCATAAATCTTAAACAATATTTGCAAATCATTGTATTATTTTTGCTAAAAAACGAATTAACTTACTTATAAAATACAGAAAACAACCAAGTCAATCCGGATTTTCGACAAAAGTTCCGAATCAATTCCCTTTTAAAAGGGAGTATAAGGCCGGTTATCCGGAGCGACACCGAATTGATAATTGGGCCGATTCCCCATAAAAAATTTCAATTTTCCACCTTGCATAATATCTTCATACCGGATATATCCTTTTTCATAGGGTTTCCCATTCAATTCTACCGACTGGATATAGATATTCTGTTTATTATTATTCTCACTCTCTACGATAAAATGTTTTCCATTGGGCAGGTTCAGTTTTACCTTACTGAATAAAGGACTTCCAAAAGTATAAATTCCACAAGAGGGATTGACCTGATAAAATCCCAAAGCAGAAATAATATGCCAAGCGGACATCTGTCCACAATCTTCATTTCCGATAATACCGTCTTTCTGATCTGTATAGAAATGCTCCTGAATGTATCTGACCTTTTCAGCCGTCTTCCAGGGAGCCCCGGCATAGGCATAGAGATAAGCCATATGATGACTGGGTTCGTTTCCATGAGCATATTGCCCGATCAAACCGGAAATATCGGCCGACGCCTGTGCTCCCATATCTCCCTCGACGGTAAATAAAGAATCCAGTTTGTGTATAAAAGCTTCATCTCCTCCCAGTAAAGCAATCAGGTCAGCCGGACGTTGCGGAACAAAAAAAGTGTACTGCCATCCTGTTCCCTCACAAAAATATCCCTGTCCACCATGAATAGACTGAAACGGGTCATAAGGAGTCAACCAGGAGCCATCGGCATTCCGGGGATGGATAAAACCGATTTCGGAATCGAAATAATGCCTGTAGTAGCGGCTTCTCCGTTCGAACAACTCGGCCTCGGTCTCTTTTCCCATTTTTTTCGCCATAGCCGCAATCCCCCAATCATCCACAGCATATTCCATAGCGATAGACGTGGCTTCTCCCACCTTATCACAAGGAATATATTCCTGGTCCAAAACATAAGGT
>NZ_LARE01000022.1:0-52007 GCF_000980245.1 Odoribacter sp. N15.MGS-14 | reverse complement strand
ATAAGCCATCACGTTAAAAGAAGTACCCAATACAGTGGTATGTGTATGAGGGGTATGCACAATAAAAGGACGGGCAGAATCCTTCACGACTTCGAAAAAAGCTTCCCCGGTAATAAATACTTCTCTTTTGCCTCTATCGAAAACCACCGGATACTTCATCTCGGTTTCTGAATTCAGCCATACTTTCGTACCGTCCGATAGCGTCATAATGTATTCTCCGGCACGTGGTACACTCAGTTGATGGTATTCCAAAGGCGTTTTCGAAGAATCTTTCACCTGATATACCAACCCGACCAGCGAATCTTCTATGGCTGTGACAGTCCCCAGGTCCATATTTACCTGATGGTCCGCTTTCAATTCCACCTGACGCCCATCCGCCAAAGTCAGTAAAGCTTTTTTCTCTCCCGATTTTACATCTTTTACGATTATTCTTTCGGGTATAACCGAATCCTCCCGGTGTATAAAATAAGAAATACACAAACCGACCACCAGTATCGCCGCCACTCCCGAAACCCAAGCTGTAAGCCGTAATCGGACGGATTTCTTTTCCAAACCCGACCTGATTTTAGAACTAGCCGCAACAGGATCGATATCCGTCCACCGGCACGCATAATGCAGTTTGTAATATGTAGCGCAGAGCTCTTTGTATAAGACCGGATTCCCCTCGTCCTCCTCCAACCAACGGGAAACTTCTTTTTCCTGCTCTTTACTCGCTTTCCCCCCTAATAACAAAGGAAGAAGTCGTATGATCTCTTCTATCTCCATTAAAAACGTTCGTTTCTTTTGGCTGGAATCCGCTACAAGAAAATGGACAAATGAAAATTGAAAACGGACAATGATTGGAAGCCCCTGCTTCCATTAAAAAACGAATAAGGAAAGTGGAATGAAAAATAAAAACAAGAATATACTCACTGATTATCAGAATAATATAATAAATATTCCAAGTACTGTATTACCTTGCCACTTAACCAAGCGTTCCGCAAGGGCTAACGACTTTATAAACTTTATGAACTTTACAAACTTTCAACTAATTTAATCGAACGTTTTTGTTTTCGTAAAGAGAAACAGATTTTAAGAAAAAAAGGGTGAAAGAAAGCAGAACTTTTTTTCTTTTTTTTAAGAATAATTGAATTAACGCCGCAAACTGATCTTTTTCTCCTTTCTGCACACCGTACCATCATTCAATACTCCTTCCAGGATAAAAGTACAGTGGTCACAGGCATCATCCATAAAAAAGCGGACATGAGTAGGTTCGGAAGTTTTCAGCTTAATATTGGGATTCCAGTAAACGGTGGGACGTATATCCGTCGAATCGGCCATGGCCAGACGGACCGAGTCGACATCGTAACGGGGAATATAAAAATCTACCGGTTTCTGATACCCTAGCGGTCTGAATACAGATAAGCCTCTCTGTTTTAGCCGTTCCGGCCGGTAATCGAAATTTTCTGTAAATATCAACGCTCCATCCGGGGCTTCCTGCCCAAAATAAAAATAAGACATTCTTTCATCCAACAGGCTGATACTTAAAAACTGTTCCGGATTCATCATCATAATCCGGTCGAATTCTTCCGGAAAATCATTCAATACCAAATGTAGTTTTTTGCCCCGGTAAGTGATTTCTTCCCCGATCACCATAACACCGGGAATTTCCATAAGGGCCGTACGCATATCTTTCTGTTTCATAGCAGCCAACCGGGCAGAATCCAGCATATACCGGGCCGAAGCATCATAGAAAGAATAATTTTTTTTCGGAGGAGTCCTCCTGACCAAAGCTTCGTCGAGCACATATACTTTCACGCCATGGTCGTAATAAAAATCACGGCCGAATTGCTTATAAAACTCATCTTCTCCGTTCGCTTGCCGACGTTCATACGGAATTTGAATCTCAGGCGCCAGATATACTTCCGAATCGATAATCACTTCTACCCCTTTTCTCCCTTTACTATTTCTGGCCTGTACAATGAAACCGGTATTCTCAGGGAAAGAAATTCTTTCCACCAAAAAATGCCCTGTGCTATCCGCCTGCAATACATCGAACTGCATATTTGTCGACAGCAAAGTCAATTGTGCATCTTTTGCCTCTTTTCCCCAGAAGTTTTTTACTCTCCCCGAAATAGTCTGTCCGCGTTCCATATAATAATCGAGTTGTTCAAACTCTCCGGCAGCGACAGCACCGACATCGAAACGAGTCCATCCCTGTGTCAGCAGCAAAAGATCCAGACAACGGTCCGTAGCCCGGTTTACCTCCCGGAAATAAAAGCCCGGATCTTCGATATACCCTTTCAGATCGGAATTCAGCAGCAGTTCAGAAACAATATTGTCCTGCAGGGAATCGCGCAACACGGCAGCATCGTCCGTCACAGACAGCGAAAAACGCCCCTCCCTCAGCGAATCACTGCTTAAAATAAGTTCAACATCGACCGCTTCCCGGCTCATATATCCGTCCCGATCCGTTCCGATACGAAGATCCGTTTTTTCCGGATGACGGATAAAACATAACCTTTGGCTATAGATCCGGCAACGATAATCCATAAGACACAAATGCAATATTCCCTCCGGGAAATTAACGGCCGACAGTTTTCCATGCAACTTTCCCTCCAGGGGAGTACACACTAGTAATTGCCCCCGGGTATGGGCTATCAGATACAGACTATCCGGCAATACCGCCTGTTCTCCTCCGATCACCCGATAAGACAGTTCACGGCCATTTTGCCGGATACTCAAAGCTATACCGGACCGGTTCTCTTCGGGCAGAAAAAATTTTTTTTCCAGTCCCTGAGCAGACTTCACCTTCACGTAATACGTTTTTCCACTTTCCAACGGACTGTTCAACCATCCCATACCATGATGAATACTCCGGACAATATCCACGATACTATCCCGTTCGTCATACAGATAGCCTTCCACATCGACAGATAACCCATCTTTACCGATCGCTTTAAAAGCGACGGTTTGCCTTGTCCCCGGAATAAACTCCCCGCCTTCAGGAAAAAACGACACAGCATAATCGAGCGTATCGGCAGGCAAATGAATAGTCCGGCTGAATTCATAAGGGATATCGTTCGAAAAACGAATCCGGACATCCGAAGGATCTGCCAACTCCCCTATATTAATCCTGACCTTTCCGGATTCATCCGTTCGCCGGCGGTGTACTTTGCCCTCTTTGTCCTTACCGATCAACTGATAATCGACAGCCAGCTTCCGGTAAGGTTCCTTCCGGGAATTCGACAACCGGACAACCGCATATTTTTCTCCTTGTTCTTCCTGGTAAGTGACTCCGGTCAACACCTTCGAATCCGACGGATTGATTAAATGGATTCTCTTTTTATAAATATAGTCTTCCCCCAGATTCTGCATCCAGTAAGAATAACTCCGCAAAAAATATTCCCCCTGACGAATATCCTCCGGCACCTTTAAATAGCCGGCAAAAACAGAATCGATCAAGGCCAGCTTCACCTTTTTAAGCACCGAATCCCGGCGGTTGACCAGATCGACATACACGAAACGGCTATAAGGAGAAGGCCGGTGGGTAGCCGCATCGACCAGAAAAGCCCGGAACCGGATCGTATCTCCGGCATGATAAGATGGGCGGTCGGTATGCAACCAAACCTTTTCCTGCATTCTGGCCTGTCGTAAAACCATAAAGTTGTGAACGACCCGGGTAAAAAAATCCGGATTGTCCGAAGCTGTGAATCCGATGATACAACAACTTACCACCAGCCAGAATAAAAAACGTTTCATGTCATAGAAATATTTCCGGTTCCCGTCGGGTACTGAAATTCTTAAACAACAGATCGGTATAAGGAGTCTCGAACAAACGCGCCTCATTAGGACATTGCTTTACACACGCACAACACTTTATACAACGCCCGGCATCGCTGACGATCTCTTCTTCCAAACGAATAGCCTGCACCGGACAAATCCCGATACAAAATCCGCATTGTGTGCATAATTCAGCTACCGTCTCAGGAGTCTGAGGGGTTTTGGGACCTTTTACTTTATAGGGGAAATTTCCTTTTACCACGATAGGGGCCACCTCATCCAAAGTCTGAAAACGGTTCAATAACCGCCCTACTTGCTCACCGAAAGCCCGCGCTTTCTGTAAATCCGGATTATCCGGCCTTCCTCCGGCTATCGGCCGGTCGGGTCTGCTATAAGAATGTTCACCGATAAAAGCAGCGCCGGCAACAGGCACAAACCCATGAGCCACACACCAATCCCTCAATTCCAGCAAAGCATCGTCGTAATCCCGGTTACCATAAACGACCACCGCAACGGCAGGTGAATCCTGTCCGTAAATGCCTTCCATCCGCTCCAAAGCTGTTTCTGCGATACGTCCCCCATATACCGGAACGACAATTACCGTGATTCCGGAATGAATCGTGAGGTTTTCCTCCGGTTTTTCATAAGTCAGATCGGTTTCCGAAACGTGCCCGGTTCCCAGACCTTGCAAAACGGTCTCACCAATCATATGAGAAGAATGAGTCGGAGAAAAACAAATGAGATGTGCGTAATCGTAAGTCATAGAATAAAGTGTTGATTTTTCTTTTGCAAAAATAACATTAGTTACCATTTTTCCAAACGGAGTCGATGAAAACCTGACATTTTTTCCAAAGGCTCAAGGACTTGCAGAGAGAATAATCAGTTTGTAGATAAATGTATGACATTTTATGGAATTTACACTACTTTTGTGGACTTAATCATACGAAATCTATCTTGACAGATCTGTTTCCCAATTATACCGAAGAAAAACAAAGCATCCGCAAGTTCTTCAGGAGCTATGTTTACCCGGCCATGTTCAACATGGTGGTCATGGCTTTGTACAACATAGTCGACCGGATATTCATCGGGCAGGGAGCCGGCGCTTTGGCTATCTGCGGACTGGCCCTGACGCTTCCCTGTGTTTCTTTGTTGAGTACCGTCGGCACCCTGACCGGAGTCGGAGCTGCTGCCCGCATTTCCACTTCGATTTCTTTAGGCAACCGTTCCCTGGCCTGCTGTATCCTGGGAAATGCCACTGTATTGAATATCCTGTTATCTACGATTCTGATCGTTTACTCCCTGTATCATCTGGACTTTATCCTGGATATCTTCGGAGGAAGCGGGCAAACTATCCCCTATGCCCGTAAATACATGTCCATTCTGATCCCGGCCAGCTTGCTGACGAATCTGAATTTCACCTATTGCCATGCCATCCGTGCCTCCGGTTTTTCCCGCAAATCGATGACCATCGTCTTCGCGGGAGTGATTGCCAATATTATCCTGGACCCGATCTTCATTTTCGGTTTCGGCCTGGGCATTGAAGGAGCAGCCATTGCAACAGCCCTATCTATGTGTATCAGCTCAGTATTGGTGATCCGTCATTTCAGAAGTCCGTCCAATATCCTGAAACTCCAAAGTAAATGTTTCTCTCCCCGGTTTCCGATCTTAGTTTCCATCGTCGGAATCGGTATGGCCGCTTTTATCATGAACATCACCACAGGTATGGTGAATATTATTATGAACCGCTATCTGGAAAACAACGGAGGAGATTACGCTATCGGAGCCTATGGGATCATCAGTAGTTATTCCATCCAGGTCTCTATGTTGCTCATGGGAATATGCCAGGGCATGCAGTCTGTCATCGGTTATTTTTATGCGGCGGGCCATCGGCAGATGACGCTCCATATCCTGCGGAAAGCCATCCGTACGGGAAGTCTGATCGCCTGTTGCGGCTTTATAATCGGCGAAGCATTCGCTCCCTGGTTGGTCAAAGCCTTTACTTCCGATCCGACGCTGCTACAACTCAGCGAAGAGGGGCTGCGGTATACTTTTCTCGCCATGCCCCTGTTAGGGTTTCAACTGATCGTCACCAGCTATTTCCAGTCGATCCGGCAGGCACCTAAAGCCATCACCATGAATATTTCCCGTCAATTCTTATTTCTGATCCCGGCCCTGGGACTGTTTTCACACTGGTGGGGACTGACAGGCATCTGGCTGGCCATCCCCTTCGCCGACCTGATGGCCACACTGATCGCCCTCTTTTTCTTATGGCGGACCGACCGGAAAGCGGATTAATGGATCAGTTCGTATACATTCATTTCCTCCCCCACTACCCAAACCAGATCGCCGGCTTCGAACACCGTATCGGCATCCGGATTTCTTAACGAGGCCGCTCCCCGTTCCACACCGACTACAACACATTTGTATTTGTCCCGGATACCGGAATCCCGGATACTCTTTCCGTTAAAAGGAGAATCTTCGGTGACCACAAACTGTTTCAGGCATACTTCGCTCTGTGTCAGGTCTGAATCCATCGGTGGCAAGGTCATGGACTGCAGTTTACTCCCAAAACGTTCCAGCTGCTCGTCACTACCGATCACCTGTACCCGGTCTTGTGGAAACAAGCGTTCTTTACCACCCGGAATATTGATACAACTCTGTCCCCTGAAAACAGCGACGACCATCACCCCGAAGCGACTTCCCAAAGCCAGATCGGCCAACGTATATCCGGCCCACAACGATTCGGACGGAATTATAAAATCGGCCATATGTAAATCCCGTGACAGCAGATGTCCGGCAAATTTCGGAGGCAGCCGTGTTCCGGCATGCCGGGCATACACCTCTCTTACCCGGAAATTCCGCAAAAAATGCCGTTCGATCTGGATAGACTGCTTTTTCAGGTAACGGGAATAAAACATCCCGGCCACCAACACGCAAGCCACTCCCAGCAACAAAGCGATAGAAGCTTTAAAAAGCGACACGATCACCACCATGACATACAATATCGCTATCACGAAACGGAATATGACCAGCGACACCAAATAAGCCCGGCTAAAATATCCATCGTTCCACAGGGTTTGAAACTCGGCCGAATGGTTTTTCTTGGCTACGATAGCCCGCAAAAAAGGTGCGATCAATAACAAAATCAGAACGGCACACAACAACCCTCCCCAAAAGCCGGGCAGCGATCCCCGGATCAAGGGCACCAGAAATTGAAACGAGAGAATCAGAATAGCGATGATGATCACCGAATAAATTACCATTATCCGGATCAGCGAGGTCAGTAAACGCTTCCAGTTACTTTCATGATTGACCACCCGGGTACCGGAAGTATAATGCTCGATAAAACGCTTCCATTTCCGTGGCAAATGCTTTTCGACATAGGGATAAGCCGGCTCGGCAGCCCGGATCATATAAGGAGTCAGAAAAGTCGTTATGACGGCTACAGCGATCACGATCGGGTACAAAAAATTACTGGTCACGTGCATCGTCATGCCCAAGCCGGCGATAATAAAAGCGAACTCCCCGATCTGCGTCAGACAAAATCCCGACTGCAAAGCCGTCTTCAGCGGTTGACCGGCCAATACCACTCCCAGGGTACCGAATACCGACTGTCCGATCAAAACGGTAAGCGTAATAATCACAATCGGCCAGATATATTGGGCGATCATCCCCGGATCGACCATCATCCCCACTGAAACAAAAAATATCGCGGCAAACAAATCTTTCACCGGTTTCACCAGACGTTCTATTTTTTCCGCTTCGATCGTCTCGGCCAGAATAGACCCCATCACGAAAGCCCCCAAAGCAGAAGAGAAACCGACGGCTGTAGCGAACACTACCATCAGGAAACACAAACCGAGAGAGACGATCAGCAAGGTCTCGTCACCCATCAGCAAACGGGTACGCCGGAAAAAAGTAGGAATAATATAAATCCCGGTCAGGAACCACAACAGCAAAAAGAACAAGAGTTTCCCGATACTATACACCATTTCCATCCCTTCGAAATTCTTACTGACAGCCATCGTAGAAAGCATCACCATCAAGACGATAGCGACCAGGTCCTCGATGACTAAAATTCCGAACACCAGCCCTGTAAAACGTTGTGTCCGTAATCCCAAATCCTCGAAAGCCTTATAGATAATCGAAGTCGACGACATGGCCAGCATACCTCCCAGGAAGATACTGTCCATCTGTTTCCACCCCATCGCTACCCCGACGATAAAACCCAAAACCACCATACCCACAATGATAGTCAGGGCAGCGATGATAGCAGGACCTCCTACCTTCATTAACTTTTTAAAACTGAATTCCAATCCCAAAGCAAACAACAGGAATACCACCCCGATATCTGCCCAGGTCTGAATATTTCCGCTGTCGATAACCGTCGGGGTTAACGTGATATGCGGTCCGGCAAGAATACCGGCCACGATATACCCCAATACCGACGGTTGTTTCAGACGCTTGAATATCAGGGTCATCAATCCGGCTGAAGCCAGTATAAGAGCCAGATCCGTAATTAATGTAGGTAAGTGTGACATAAACCACGTAATTTGGCCACAAAATTAGCATTTAAACCCTAATTCCGTTCACTTGATCGTCCGCTTATTGAGGAATTCCATAAATTTATCTTTCGAGGAATCTGCTATCGGAATATAAGTCTTTCCGAAAACGATCCGGTTTCGCTCGATGACAGTGATCCGATTCAGATTGACGATAAAAGAACGGTGTACCCGGCAAAAAGAAGCCGGCAACATCTCTTCAAGCGATTTCATACTGATAAGCGAAACGATAGGCGAAGTCACCCCTTCGAGGTATATTTTTACATAATCCTTCAAACCCTCGATATAACAAATTTTAGCCAGTTCGACCTTGACCAGTTTATAATCCGATTTTACAAAAATACAATCCTCTTCCAGACTGTCCCCCTGCGTTTCACGGGTTTTCTCAAACCAATTCAACGCCTTGTTAGCGGCCTTTAAAAATTCAGGATAGCTGACCGGCTTCAATAAATAGTCCAGCGCATCCACCCGGAAACCTTCCAAAGCATACTGTTCGAAGGCGGTTGTAAAGATCACTTTGATCTGTTTATCCAACACCCGGGACAATTCCAACCCATTCAGTTCAGGCATCTGGATATCGAGGAAGATCAGATCCACCGCCTCTTCGCGTAACACCTGCAACACCTCCAAAGCATTCGAGCAACGGGCAACCAATTTCAAAAAAGGTGTCCGCTTGACGTAACTCTCCATCAAATCCAAAGCCAAAGGCTCATCATCGACTATCAAACAATTCAGTTCCATCCGTTTCAACTTCCGATCTTTAATTGAGCGACAAATTTGTTTCCCTCCCGTTCTGTCCGCAAATCATATTTTCCGGGATACAATAAATCCAGTCGTTTTTTTAAATTTTCCAGTCCGATCCCCGATCCGCTCCGGTCGGTTTCTTTCTTGGGAAAATAACTGTTTTCAATATAACAGCAGATTCCTGAATTTTCCAACCAATTGAAACGGATATGAATAAAAGAAGGCTCCGTGGGGCTCACTCCGTGTTTAAAAGCGTTTTCGATCAAAGTGATAAACAACAACGGAGCGACCAGCACACCTTTCCCATCGTCCGGCAAATCGACCTTCAACTCTACATTTCCCGACAACCTCAGACTCATCAACTCGATATAACTCTTCATGAAATTCAATTCATGATCGAGCGATACGAATTTCTGATTGTCTTCATACAGCACATGCCGCAACAGCCGGCTCAGATCATGGACGGCAAACTGGGCCCGGTCAGGATCGATAGCGATCAGGGAATAAATATTATTGAGGGTATTGAACAGGAAATGAGGGTTCAGCTGGCTTTTCAGATTCTGCAATTCCGCTTCGGAACGGGCATTTTCCAATTCTTTTTTTTCTTGCTCGAGGATATACCAGTTTTCGGTCATCCGGATAGCGACACTCAGAGCCGACACCAAAGCCATCATCACTCCATCCCGGATAATAAAAACACTCCGTGGAGGAAAAGGTCTCGAATGCCTCGGTCCCTCATTGACAAAATGAATAAAATAATACTCCTGCCATCCATGTAAACATAAGCTCAGCAACACAAAAAGGAATAAATTGACAATAATAAATACCAATAACCTTTTCCGGAACAACAAGCGATCGATAAAAATAAAATAATTGGCATAAAATACAGTAATAAAAGCGATGGGAACACCGACATACCCCAGAAATTTAACCCAGGTCATCGGATTTCCCTCTTTCCAGGTGAAAAAAAGAGGGAAGCCGAATACCAATCCCCAGCCGATCACCTGGATCAGAAACTTTAAAATTTTATTCTTGTCACTCATATTACAAAGATAAAGATTTATTTGTTTATTTACCGGATCAACCGGTAAATAAACTACTCATACCGGATCGCTTCGATCGGATCGAGATTAGAAGCTTTCTGTGCCGGATACCAACCGAAGAAGATTCCCGTCACCGTACAGACCACAAACGACAGTACAACAGAATACAGCTGCACATATACCGGCCATCCCGCAACCAACTTGACCACCCACGAGGCTCCGATACCGAACACCACACCGATCAATCCACCGGTCACACTGATCAGAATCGCCTCGATCAGGAACTGGGCCAGAATATCCCGCCCCTTCGCTCCGATAGACATTCTCAGTCCGATTTCCCGGGTACGTTCGGTTACCGACACATACATGATGTTCATAATCCCGATACCGCCGACCAGTAAAGAGATCCCCGCAATACACGCCAACAACATCGTCATCATGTCCGTTGTGGAATTCATCATCGAGCTCAGTTCTTGTTGGGAACGGATGTTAAAATCATCGTCATCCGATTCTTTCAGCCTGTGATTCCTGCGCAGGATACTCGCAATCTCCTCTTCTGCCAGTTCGGTCTGATCTTCAGAAAGCGCCGAACAGAATATACTTTGTAAATGGGTGATGGCCAGGATACGTTTCTGGACGGTTGTATAAGGTGCTAAGATAAGATCATCCTGGTCCATCCCCATTGTATTATAACCTTTCGATGTCAGGACTCCGATAATACGGAAAGGTATTTTTCCGAAGCGGATAATTTGCCCCACCGGATTTTCCCCATTGGTAAACAGATTATCCACGATCGTTTTCCCGACGACACAGACTTTCGCCGATCCGAGAATATCCTCCTCCGTAAACATATCCCCTTCCGCCAGGGTATATTTACGAATTTCAAGATAATCCGGATTTATCCCATAGATACTGGTCGGATAATTATTGGATCCGTAGATCGCTTGTCCACTGCTACTCACCGATGGCGAACAAGCCGAAACATAACGGGTTTCATCGACAATCGCCTGATAATCGTCCAGTTTCAGACTTTGCATGGCAGCCGGATCTTGCCGTACCCCTCCCCGCATATCCGCACCCGGATGAATCATGATCATATTAGAACCCATCTCCGCGATCTGAGCACGGATACTCCGCTTAGATCCCTGACCGATAGCCAGCATGGTAATCACCGAAGCGACACCGATAATGATCCCCAACATCGTCAGAAATCCCCGCATCTTATTATTTCCCAGGGCCCGCAAAGCAATCCTGAATAAATTCGCAAAATTCATTGTATTTCGATTTAATTAATCCTCATTCTTCGGTAAAGCGGCCAGCGTCTCTTTGGCCGAAGCAATCTTTTCATTCCGGGTATCCTGAATCACCCGCCCATCCTTCAACACGATAGTCCGGCTGCTATACGCCGATAATTCGGGATTATGGGTGACAAAAACAATAGTCCTTCCCCGGGTATACAATTCCTGAAACAACGTCAGAATCTCGAAAGAAGTACGGGTATCCAGGTTTCCCGTAGCCTCATCGGCCAAAATCAATACCGGATCGTTCACCAACGCCCGGGCTATAGCCACCCGTTGCTGCTGTCCTCCGGACATCTGATTCGACTTATGATACAACCGGTCATGTAACCCTACCGAATCGAGCGCTTCTATCGCCCGTCTTTCCCGTTCCTTAGCCGAAACCGCCGGATTATACATCAACGGAAGCTCGACATTCTCGATCGAAGTAGTCTTCGGAAGCAGGTTATAAGACTGGAATACAAAACCGATCTTATGATTCCTCAGCTCCGCCCGCTCATTCTTTCCCATCTGCCGGACCGAATACCCGTCCAGCCAATACTCCCCGGCTGTCGGCGTATCCAGACACCCCAGCACATTCAGTAAAGTAGATTTCCCCGATCCGCTGGTCCCCATGATCGTCACGAATTCTCCTGGCTGAATAGCAAAGGATACCCCCCGCAAAGCATGTACCGTCTCATTTCCTACCAGAAAATCACGCTTGATATCTTTTAATTCAATTATAGCATTCATTGTGTGTGAGTTATTGAGTTGCTGAGTTATTGAGTTGCTGAGTTATTGAGTTACTAAGTTACTAAGTTGCTGAGTTAATGAGTTACTAAGTTCCTCTACTTTCTAAATCATCGATTTACCTTCTCCACCAATTTCCCGCAACTCCCCCTTATCTCCTCCTCCCCATCTTTTAGCCTATAGCTTCCAGCCTATAGCCTTTTACATTTTACTTCTTACTCTTCTTATCTTGTCCCGGTGGTTTCGGCATAAAGGGACTGGATTCTGTTTCTCCGGGTTGCGGAGTTCCCATCGCTTTTTTACCGGATTGTTCCATCGCCACGACAATCTCGTCTCCCTCAGCGAGACCACCGGTGATCTCCAGGAGTGAAGTCGTCGCAGTAGCCGTCTGTACTTCTTTTTCTTCCAACGTTTGTCCATTCTTCACCCACACTGTTTTCTGTAAGGCAGAATTATCCACATGGATCGGTTTCAGTACGATTCCATTAGCTTCGGTCAAAGCCTGATCGGGCATAAATTTCAATGCTTTGGGAGGAATAGTCAATACGTTATTCTTCTCCAGTGTATAAATCGACACGGTAGCCGTCAAGCCCGGTTTCAGTTTCAGATCCGGATTAGGTGCACTGATCACCACTTCGTAGGTCACCACATTCGATTCCACGGTAGCCTCCAGCCGTACCTGAGTCACAACCCCTTCGAACGCATCGTTCCGGTAGGCATCTACGGTAAAGGTAACCCGCTGTCCTTCGCGTATTTCGCCGATATCAGCCTCATCCACGTCTGCAATCACCTGCATCTCCGTCAAATCTTTAGCAATGGTAAACAAAGTCGGAGTTTCGAATCCGGCAGCCACCGTCTGTCCTTCTTCCACTTCCCTACTGATAACGACACCATCTATCGGACTGGTAATCACGGCATATCCCAAATTTCTTCTCACCTTTACAATATCGGCTTTCGACTTTTCGTAGGTACTTTTAGCCTTTTCATAATTATACGTCGCCTCTTCATAATCGCTGTCGCTGATCAGTTGCTTTTCGAACAGCACTTTACTGCGGGCATAATTTTTTTGCTGATACTCGTATTCTGCTTTGGCATTCGCCAACTGAGCCTCCTGCGATTCCAGTTCTGCCTGTAAGGTCACCTTATCCATCTCAGCAATCAGCTGCCCTTTTTTCACAACACTATTGTAGTCGACATAGATACGGTCGATGATACCCGAAACCTGCGTACCGACATCCACCTTGGTCACCGGCTCTACCGTCCCTGTCGCCACTACGACATCCGTCATCGAATTACGGGTCACTTTTTCAGTCTGAAAACTGATTTTCCCTTTTGAAGAAGTACCCATAAAGAAATATCCGCACAAGGCCAGAACTACGATAGCTCCCCCGATCGTTATTAATTTCCCTTTTTTCATATATTCTTTTTTATATTGTCATACAATCACTTGGTTCTCACATACCTCTATCATTGGATACTGATCTCTATACCCTGATAGAAATTCAACAATTGCTGATTCAGGATCGCCATATATTTGGCTTGTATCAACTCGAGCTGGGCAGCCAACAAGTTGTTTTTCTCCGTCATCAATTCTACCGTATTTTTTGCTTTCAGGAAAAACTGTTCCTGAGTAAGCTCGAAAGACAATTCTGTAGCGGTCAGATTCTCCCGGGCCGAACGGAAACGGTTCTGCGCCGATACCGCATCCTGATAAACCGTCTCTACCGATTTCAGTAATTCTTTCTGTACGTTCTCATAATTGAGTTGGGCATTCTCGATATTCAGTTTAGCCAGATTGACCGCCGTCTTGGTCGAACGTTTATTAAAAATCGGTATATTCAGCGTCAAACCGATATTTTCACTCCAATTGTGTTTCGTCTGCGTCCCGAACCCCGTGCCGATACCCGAAGCATGACTGGTTCCTAAACCGGCAGACAAGGTAACGTTAGGTAAATATCCCGCCCACGCTTTCTCCTTCTCCAGATTCGCTACCCGGATATTCAATTGGTTGTATTTCACTTCCGGCATGATTCCCAGCGAAGTCAGGTAAACACTCTCTTTAGACGGTAAAACGACCAACACGCTTTCATCTGTCAATTGCGGAATAGCCAGTTCCATCTGGTCGTTCACCCCTAATTCGAGCAATTGTTTCAATTCCAGCTGAGCGTTTGCGAGCGTTGTCCGGGCTACAACCAACTGATATTTATCGGTGGCATACTGAGCTTCCAGCTGAGCGAGATCGGCTTTCGATAATGCTCCAGCCTCCAATAAAGCTTTGCCACGATCCCGCTGGGCTTTGGAAACTTCTACCGTCCCTTCGTTAATTTTCACCGCTTCGTCAGCATACAATACCTGGACAAATGCTTGGGTAATCGCCAGTTCGATGTTATTTTCAGATTCCTTGATCGTCAACCCCTGCACCTCATTTTGCAGGTCCATCTGTTGTACGTTCTTCCGGATTTTTCCTCCTTCGAACAGAGATACGGAAGAATTCAGGTTATAACTTCCGGAATACGAATTTTTATCACCGGCTTCGGGACGGGGACGGTTCACATAATTGTGAGCCGTTGTAAAAGAAAGAGAAGGCAGCCGGTCCGCTTTAGCCTGCTTCGTATTTTCTAAACTTTCTTCCCATGCGATCCGACTTTGCCGAATCTGAATATTATGTGCCCGGGCATAATTAATGCAGGATTTCAAATCCCACACAGCCGGTTTTTCCTGAGCCATCACCGGGGCGGACAACACGACCAGTCCCAGGACTATCCCTTTCCAATATGCATTCATAATGTATCTTTTAAGTTCATTTTCACGTTACAAATGTATTTTCTGTTCTCCACCCCTACAATTTAAATATATACATTCCCCCTTTTTCACGACGAATCCCCCGATTCACCCGATAATTATTTTAGCATTTACATATTTTCACATTAATATTGGCATCTTTTTTGTTAGCAAAGGGGCAATACATCTATTTCAATTAAAATCTGTTACTATGAAACCGATATACAGCCTGTTTATTATGCTATCCTTTGCCGGACAGTTGCGTGCACAAAACGATACCACCGAATTATTTCCTTACGGAGATATGAATCAGTGGATGGTACGGGTAGTCGACGAATCCCTTGTTATCGGAGGAAATACAAAATATCTGTATGAGATCACACCGGGCGATACGCTGAAAAACAACACCCCTTATAAGAATAGTATATCTCCGTGGGCTACGTCGACCGTCATGGCTAAAGTCAGCGGAGTGGTGAAAGCCAGTGTAACCGTATTCCCGGAGAAAAGGGATTCCGGTTATTGTGCCCGGCTCGAAACCCGTATGGAACGCGTCAAAGTGCTTGGATTGATCAATATATCGGTATTAGCCACCGGAACGATATTTGTCGGTGAAGTGATGGAACCCGTGCGGGACACTAAAAATCCGCAAAGCAAACTCAATAACAATATTCCTTTCACGAAACGACCGAAAGCCCTGGAATTCGATTATAAAGTAGAGCCGGGCGGGAAACAGATCAAAGCGACAGGTTTCAGCCGTATCGTCGATATCCCGGAACAGAATAATGCCGAAGCCAGCCTATTGCTGCAATACCGCTGGGAAGACGAAAAAGGGAATCTGTTTGCCAAACGCGTCGGCACAGCCTACGAACGTTATGACCAGGAAGTAAAAGAATGGCAAAACGGCCATCGGATAGAAATCCATTACGGAGATATTACCGGAAAGGATTTTTACCAGCCTTATATGGACCTGGTAAAAGGTGAATCGACACAATATGCCGCCAATAGCCAGGGGAAGATCGTCCCCATCCAGGAGATCGGCTGGGCCTCTCCCGACACTACTCCCACCCACATTATCCTCCGTTTCTCCTCCGGCCATGGCGGAGCCTACATCGGTGCCCCGGACGCCAAATTCTGGATCGATAATGTAAAACTGGTTTACTAAAATATCAAAAGCACATAATAACTACAAAGTTATATTAAAACCCGGCTTTAACCGATTAAATTCTTAGCATCCCGTACCATCATTTTAGCAAACCGGGCCGAAGCTCCGGGTTGCCCTAAACGGCGGATCACCTCATCGTAATTCCGGAGCATTTTCTCCCGGTCACGTTCGCTGTACAGGATACGGGAGAGCTCGTTGAGGATATTTCTTTCGGTCAGCCGGTGCATCATCAGCTCTTTGACGACTTCCCCACCGAAAATCAGGTTGACTAACGAAATATAGTCTACTTTAACGAAGGTCTTGAACAAATAATAACTCAACCTACCTCCTTCACCATTGTAACAAACCACTTGGGGAATACGCAGTAAAGCCGTTTCCAGGGTCGCCGTACCCGAGGTAACCAGAGCCGCTTTCGCCTGACTCAACAAACGATAAGTCTGCCCATACAAAATACGTACCTCCCGTCCCTTCAGGTAAGGAGCATAATCGGCATCCGACATCGAAGGAGCCCCGGCGATCACAAACTGATAATCGGGGAAATGATCCACCATCCGAAGCATTGCCGGCAGCACATAACGCAGCTCCTGGCTCCGGCTGCCGGCCAGTAAAGCGATGATCGGTTTATCCGGTAAATCGTTCGCTTTTATAAACCCGGCAAAAGTCTCCTCCCGGTAAGGCCGGGCATCGATCGCATCCACCAGCGGATTACCTCCGTATTCCACCGTATAATGATAGCGCCCGTAAAAATCCGTTTCAAAAGGAAAAATCGTATACATCCGGTCGACATACCGCTTGATCTTTTTTACGCGCCCGGTATTCCAGGCCCACAACTTCGGCGAAATGTAATAAAATACTTTCAAACCGATCCCTTTGGCAAACCGGGCAATACGCAGGTTGAAACCGGCATAATCCACCAGGATCACCACGTCCGGCTTCCAACTCCGGATATCCTCACAACACAAGCGGATATTGGCCTTGATCTTACCGAGATTCTTCAATACGGTCAGAAATCCCATGATAGCCGTATCTTTGTAATGCCGGACGATCTCCGCTCCTGCCTCACGCATCAGGTCCCCGCCCCACCCCCGGATGTCGGCTTCCGGATCTTCAGCCCGCAATCCCCGGATTAAATTCGACGCATGCAAATCGCCCGATGCTTCCCCTGCTATAATATAATAACGCATAAAAGGTAAAGGTTAAAAGTAAAAAATAAAAACTCAACAGTACTGTACAAAGATAGCAAATTACAAGCCAAATCATTACTTTTGCAAGCGATTATAGAAATTTAATAGCAGTCGGTACAAATATGAATATTGCAGGGAAGAAAGTCGCTTATATCACCTTGGGTTGTAAACTGAACTTTTCAGAAACGTCTACCATCAGGCACAGCCTTGAAAAAGAAGGCACTGAAACCGTAGCCGATAAAGAAGGCGCCGATATCTTTGTGATCAATACCTGTAGCGTGACCGATATGGCCGAAAAAAAAGGCCGGCAGTTGATCCGTAAAATTATTCACCACAACCCGGGCGCCTATATCGTAGTTGTCGGATGTTATGCCCAGCTCAGAGCGAAAGAAATCATGGCTATCGACGGAGTGAGCCTGGTATTGGGGGCCGGAGAAAAATTCAATGTCGCCCACTATCTGCAACACCTCGAAGAACAGGAAAAGCAAGAACCTCACTCGTGTGATATTTTCAAAATCAGCAATTTCGACCTGGCCTACTCTTTCGGCGACCGTACCCGTTGTTTCCTGAAAATCCAGGACGGTTGCGACTATTTCTGTACTTATTGCACCATTCCTTTTGCCCGCGGAAGAAGCCGGAGTGCCAGTCTGCCGCGGATCCTCGACGCTCTCCGCGAGGTGGCCGGCAAAGGGATCCAGGAAGTGATACTCACCGGTGTCAATACCGGCGATTTCGGCCGGGGCACGGATATGAATTTCTTACAACTATTGCAACAACTCGACCGCCAGGAAGAGATTGCCAGGTTCAGGATTTCTTCTATCGAGCCCAACCTGCTGACCGACGAAATCATTGAATTTGTAGCAACCTCCAAGCGCTTCATGCCCCATTTCCATATCCCCTTGCAATCGGGTAACGACGAAGTGTTGAAGCTCATGCACCGGCGTTATGACCGGGAATTATTCGCCGGTAAGATCCGCACCATCCGCCACCTGCTACCGGATGCTTTTATCGGCGTCGATGTCATAGCCGGCATGCGGGGTGAAACCGAAGCCTGTTTCGAAGACGCCCTCCGGTTCATCGAGACGCTCGACATTTCACGGCTTCACGTATTCCCTTATTCCGAACGCCAGGGAACCAAAGCGCTGGATATCCCCCTGATCGTTCCTCAGGAAGAAAAACACCGGCGGGTAAACCGGCTGATTTCCGTATCACAAAAAAAATTAACCGCTTTCTATCACCGGTTCGAAGGGGAAACCCGTCCTGTATTGTTCGAAGACAACAAAATCGAACAGTATATCTGCGGATTCACAGACAATTATATCAAAGTAAAACTCCCCTACGATGCCGGATTAGCCAACCGGATTATTCCCATCCGGCTAGAAAAAGGGCTCTTTTGTGAAGACGAATAAACAACTCATAATAAAGTGATTAACCCCATACACAAAAGGCACATACTTATTGTGTCTAATTAACAATATTTAATTTGAAGCGTTCACAATTAGTATTACCTTTGTATAAGAATCAATTTCATAGTTTGTTTCTGTTTAGGGTTAGTAATTTAAGTCGTCAATTCATGGCGACTTAATTTTTTTATTTCATCCGATATACCTATTTTTGTTATAAATACTTTTTAACTTTGTATCAAAAATATAAACATCGATTGTTAAGTAATCAGCAATTTACTTTTTAATTAAAGCAACGAACCTAATGCAAGTTTTAATTACCGGAAGTGCCGGATTTATCGGTTACCACCTCGCAAAAGCTCTTGCCCGGCAAGGCATAGCCACTTATGGCATCGACTCGATAAACAGTTATTACGACGTATCCCTGAAAAAAGCCCGTTTAAAAGCATGCGGAATCGATCTTTCCCGTCAAGAACAGGAATACCGCTCTACCCTTTACCCCAATTATACGTTCAGGCAAATGGACCTCTGTGACAAACCTGCCCTCGACGCACTTTTCGCTTCCCGGGCCTTCGATACGGTAATCAACCTGGCTGCACAAGCCGGAGTACGTTATAGCCTCGAACATCCGGAGACCTACATCGACAGCAATGTGTCGGGTTTTCTGCATATATTGGAAGGCTGCCGCCACCATCATATTCCCCGTCTGATTTTCGCTTCTTCGTCATCGGTATATGGCAATTCGACCGAAGTACCGTTCCGCGAAGATGCGCGGGCCGATCATCCGGTCAGTATCTACGCCGCCACCAAAAAGAGTAACGAACTGATGGCCTATACCTACTCCCGGCTCTACGGCCTCCAGACCGTCGGACTACGCTTTTTCACCGTTTATGGTCCCTGGGGACGCCCGGACATGGCACCGATGCTTTTCGGCCGATCTATCCTGGAAGATAAACCGATCCGGATATTCAACGAGGGACGTTTATCCCGGGATTTCACATATATCGACGATATTATCGCCGGGATCGTCACAATACTCGACCACCCGGGCTTAGTGCGGGAAGATGTCCCGGGAGTACCGGCCGTCATCTATAACATCGGTCACGGTTCTCCGGTTCAGCTCATGGATTTTATCGGACTCCTGGAACAACATCTGGGTAAAACCGCCCGGAAAGAATTCGTCGGCATGCAACCCGGAGATGTGTATCAGACCTGGGCAGACACCACCAAACTCCATACCGATTATAATTACAGGGCCACCACCTCACTCGGGAAAGGAATCGAACAGTTTGCCCTCTGGTTCAAAAAAATGAAAACTTATGGATTATAATATATTCAAATCGCCCCTACGTCACTTTATCAAAGCAAAGATAAACGGTGGGGCCGTCTTGCTTTTCGTTGCCGCAGCCGCAATGATCATAGCTAATACACCCTTACGCGAAACCTACGATGCCTTTTTTGCCAAAGAGGTCATTTTGCAATTCGGAGACATCAATCTCTTTCACGTCCACGGTGGGAATATGACCTTCATGTCCCTGATCAACGATGCGCTGATGGCTATCTTCTTCTTCTCCGTCGGTTTGGAAATCAAACGGGAGATCCTGGTCGGCGAACTCTCTTCACCCCGCAAAGCTTTACTTCCGGTTGTCGCAGCTTGCGGAGGAATGCTCGTCCCCATCCTCATCTTTTCCCTGATTTGCCCCGAAGGCCCTGCCAGCCGGGGAGCCGCCATCCCGATGGCCACGGATATCGCTTTCTCATTGGGAGTATTATCCTTACTAGGGAAACGCATCCCCCTGAGCCTGAAAATCTTCCTGACCACTTTCGCCGTAGTAGACGATATCGGTGGCATCATTGTCATCGGAGCCTTTTACAGCAGTAATCTGATCCTGGAATACTTGCTTTGGGCATTAGGGATTATTTTCATTCTGTGGATAGGCGGTAAAGCCGGAATCAACAGCAAGCTGTTTTATATCTTCTTCGGCATCGTCGTGTGGTACTTATTCCTGAATTCGGGGATTCATCCGACCATCGCCGGTGTCATCGTAGCCTTCACCGTCCCGGCACGTCCCAAGCTGAACATCTACAAATATGTCGGAGAAATCCGGGCCAGCTTGCAAAAGCTTCCCGAAACCGCCGACATGGCCAATAATAAATACATGCTGAGCAACTCGGAACGCGCTATCCTCCGTCATGTCGAATCGGCCTCCGACAAAGTGATCAGTCCCTTGCAATCGATGGACGATAACCTGCATCCCCTGGTCAACTACGTGGTGATGCCTCTCTTTGCCTTCGCCAACGCCAGCATCTCTTTCGAACATTTCACCCTGGCCGACATCGAAGGAGTGACACTCAGCGTATTCATCGCCCTCGTCCTGGGCAAACTGCTCGGCATCTTCTCATTCACATGGCTGGCCGTGAAAAGCAAATTACTGAACATGCCGGAACACATGGATGCCCGTAGCCTTCTCGGTGTATCCATGTTGGGCGGAATCGGCTTCACCGTCTCCCTGTTCATCGCCAACCTCTCCTATGCCGGGCTCCCCGACATCGGTCCCACCCTGCTCAACCAAGCCAAATTAGGTATCATCAGCGGTTCCGTATTCGCCGGTCTCGCCGGTTACCTGTTGCTAAAACATTTCTATAAAAATCCCCGGAACCGATAAATCTATCGGTTCCGATAAAATTTTGTATATCAATCTATTAAAACAAAACAACTAAATCACAACGATCACCCCAATGACCAATTACAAAAAAACTCTTATTATTTTGTTTTTTTTCAAAATTCATTCTATCTTCGCATCCGCATTGGAGAGGTGGCAGAGTGGTCGATCGCGGCGGTCTTGAAAACCGTTGACTGTCACAGGTCCGGGGGTTCGAATCCCTCCCTCTCCGCTGAAAATCAAAGAGTTAGCTAAAACTGACTCTTTTTTATTTGTGGCAAATTGAAGGGGAAAAGGTATTTTGAGGTAAAATCTGGGCTCGCCCGGATAGTGTACCCCAAAGTGTGTAAATCCCAGTAATTTTTATTTTTGTAATGACGAATTTCAAAAATGAATTATTATGGAATTTACACAGGAACAAATCTCGGAAATAATTCTCCGGTTGAAACTCTCCGATTTTCAGTCCTTAGCAATCATGGCTTGTAAACGCCTGTTGTACAGAAGTAAATTTACACACTTAGGGAAATACGATCTTATTTTTTGTCCAACAAGGGTAAATATGCCCCATACCCCTGGGCTTCCATGTCCTCTTTGGGAATAAAACGCAGAGAAGCGCTGTTGATACAATAGCGTAATCCGCCCCGGTCTTTCGGACCGTCGTTAAACACATGTCCGAGATGAGCATCACCCGTCTTGCTGCGTACTTCAGTCCGGCGCATACCATGGGAAGTGTCGGTCTTTTCATCGATCAGCCCCTGGTCGATAGGTTTGGAAAAACTCGGCCATCCGCAACCCGAATCGAACTTATCAGCCGATATAAAAAGCGGTTCACCCGTTGTGATATCTACATAAATCCCTTCCCGGTATTCGTTCCAATAGGCATTTTGAAAGGGCGGTTCCGTGGCATTTTTCCGGGTAACGGCATATTGTTCGGGGGATAATGTTTTTTTCAGGGTCGCATCGTCCTGACGGCGGTAAACCGTCTGCGGGGGGTTCATCCCTTCACCGGCCGGCCGGAGATTGGCCTGACGGGCAAGCCCGAACAGAGCCGGATCGATATGACAATATCCACCGGGATTCTTGTCCAGATAATCCTGGTGATAACCTTCGGCCGGATAAAAATTGTCCAAAGGTTTTACTTCTATCGCCAAAGGACGATCGTATCGTTTCGACAGTTCGTCCACGGCCCGGACAATCACCTCACGGTCAGCAGGGTCCGTATAATAAATCCCGGTACGGTATTGGGTACCGCGATCGTTGCCTTGTTTATTCAGGCTAGTGGGGTCTATGGTTTTAAAATAAAGGCCGAGCAACAGAGGTAATCCCACTTCGGCCGGATCGTAAACCACCTTCACAGCCTCGGCAGCCCCGGTCCGTCCGCTACATACCTGCCGGTAATCCGGATCGGCAACGGTACTGTTTGCATAACCGACCTGAGTGGCTTCCACTCCCCGGATCTGTTTCATAAAATGCTCTGTTCCCCAAAAGCATCCCCCTGCCAGATAAATTTCTTTCTGATTTTCCATAGTCGTCAATTCCTGTGTTTTACCCTTACCTGCCTTACTCTGACCTGTACATCCGAAAGCTGCAAATAAGGCTAGACAAATCATCATCGTATTCTTCATCATCTTCCTTTCCCCAAGGGTTAATAACCGATAATATATCGTAACCGCCCCCCACAAAGTTTCAAAAACATATTAAAACTCCTCCTTTTACCTCCGAATCCTTCTTCTATTTTCCCCAGGACTTCGAAACAGGCCTTGTCTAAAGGTTTGCACCGGATACCGGAATCCCCATCGGCACGACAATCCGCAAATTCTACGATACGGCGGACCGATTCGCCGGGGACAACGGAATCTCCGGCATAGGATCAACCGACATTTGCCAGGGCTACCAAACGACTCTCCGGCCGAAATTCGGCCAAATAGAAAGGATAGGAATATTGCCCCAGCAGACTGCTTGCCTGCTCCATAAAAGCAGGGGCATCGTAAAGCAGCAAATCGATGTATAAATTATCGCGCCCCATAGTTCCTCCCAATAAGATTCCGATCTCACGGCCGGATCCCTTTTTACCGAGTACTTCTGCCGTCAACCGGTCTTCGATCTCATAGCGGAGTTTCAACATCCCGGAACGATCGGCTTCTCCCACCGGCATCACCAAAAATACCGCCTTGCTCCCGCATGCAGCCAACTTATCGGCATTCTCCGTCTCCCCATTGAAATAATCCTGCAGAAGATCGGAAAAACAGGTAGTCCCGATGACCATATCATAACGTAAATCCTTAACGGTATCGAATTCCATTCTATAAACACTATAACGCTCGTCAGGACGGGTAAGAATCTCTTTTTTAGCTTCTTCGAGCGCTACGGTCATACAAGCTTCCAGCCTGGTAAGGGGAAACATGCCTGCTTCCATCCCATCCGCCTTGTCGACATTACCGATATAGATATGCGACAGCGCCTCACCGATCGTCAGCTCCATCATGATATAAAAAGCATTGTAACAAGAATTATCGTCGAGAGAACAAAGTTGTTCATCATAAAAACGGATATCGAAATAATTCTGGTCTTCCTTATATTTCAATCCTACCATCACCTCATCCAACTGCACGTCTTTACCGTACATCTGAAATCCGAAACTCTCCCCATGAGTGCCCTGCATGCAAGGAAAGAAATGCCATTTTCCGCGGAACTGCTCCGGCATCTGCTCCACCAACCAGGGCAACAGATAAAAGAGATAGTTCTTCCCTTCGATGGTGAAGGTAAATTCATAATCACCACCGAGATTAAAATTCAGCTCGCCGGAGATCAGCTGTACTCCTCCGGAAATAAAATCCACCATTTTATCCACGTCCTCCTCTCCCCGTTTTTCAATCATAGCAGCCAACCGGGGTTCATTGTCCGTAAACCATTGCCAGAATTCAGCCGTACGCTGCCGGAAGGTCTTGCCCCCGGTCATCGCTTCAGGGGTCGTCAGGCGGGCATTCAGTTTCTTTACTTTTCCCCCGGGTGTCAGCTCTTCGTCACACCATCCCAAAAACATACGGGCATCCTGATCGTCAGGGGTGAGCCGCAATACCTGTTCGAACCTTTCTTTAGCCTGCCCGAACCGATCACTATAGTAATATGCATACCCCAGACGGTAATGCCACAAGGGATCGTGCTGCCCTTCCGCTTCCACGGTCAATAACACTTCAGCAGCCGTCTCGTAATCTTCCAGGTTGTTCAAAGCCCTGGCCAATTGCCCGGTCAAATCGTAATCACGTTCTTCTTCAGGAAGAGCCAGTATGGCATCTACTATTTTCTGAAATTCATCGTCTTCGTGCCACCGGGCCAATTGCTTCAAAAATTTTTTATCCATATCGTTCCGTGTATCATGCCAAAACAGTCGGAAATATCGAATCACCCCGGCAAAAGTTTTACAGGAAATTCGGCCGCCACAACTCTTCAGCTTGTTTTTAATATTTTGTATAACCAGCACCTATCCTGTCGTCCCAGATAAACACTTGTCGATAAATATAAAAAACAAATCTGAAAAATCGCAGGCTTCACTACAATTTATTGCACGACCTCCCGGGACCACCGTGATTTTATAAAATATGGAGTAATTTATTTGAAACTATTCGATAGGATACAAAAGTTGCAGCTATAATCTATTTACTTTCAAATCCTTCCGGTCTATATAATTTTTATAACGGAAAGCGGGCATTCCCAAAGCCATTCCGGCATATATTTTTCCATCGATCCCCAATTTCTTTTCCAATGTCCCTTTTTTATCCTGCTCTATGGCCGAGCAGACAAATCCGGTATAAAACTGGCTTACTCCCAGACACTCAGCCATCAGCGAGGCATTCTGATAAGCCAGATTGGCATCCTGATAACCGAAACGGCTGGTCCGGGGAGCATGGATGAACACAACCGCTTTGGCTTTTCGCAGGATGAGATCGTTTCCTTTGGTATCCTCCCGCAACAAGCGTTCGAATACAGGGATATACCGGAAAGCATCGGGCATAAGCCATTTTACCAAAGGAGTCAATAAAGGATTCTGCATCTTTTTGAGTGCATTTTTGAATACTCCTAAAGTAAATCCGGTGATTTCCCGTAACCGGACCGGATCGGTAACTACTGTAAAACCGATCTGCTGGGCATTGCTTGCGGTAGGAGCACGGTGAGCAGCCTCCAGGATCTGTTGTAGCAACTCTTCGGGGACAGACTGAGCGGTGAAGGCCCGGTTGGAGCGCCTGGCTTTACACAACAGCATCATCTGAGCAGGTGCCGGGTAATCGGAGTAATCGAATTCGTGTACCTTCCCGGCAGGAAATCCGGAATGTTCTACTGCACCGGTAGGGCAAACGGCCACACAGTGTCCGCATACGATACAATTTTGCCATTCTTTCACTTCCACTTCCCCGGCAGCCTTTGCTTGCTGCAGAATCATCGAAGGACAAACCCTGACGCATTTGCCACAACGGATACATTTTTCCTGATCGATTTTTAATGTCAATTCCATCACGTGTTATTTATAAAGTTTAGCCCCCTGCCGAACTATCACAGTTTTTGACATACGGGACAATAGTATACCGTACCGCCGAGATATGTTTCGCGGATAATCTCATGTAGCCTGCCGGCCGATAATGGTAGATTCGGGTATTTCTATCATGGAGTTCGGATTAGGATAATGAAACCGATCCCCGGTTTACTCCGGACGATTGCCGGAAGCATATTCTCCGGGGCAGATATCCATCACTTCCCGTTCGGGTTGCAGCAAAGCCTTCTCATAGCGACAAGGCCAGTGTACTTCGGCACTCAATTGCCCGTCTTTGAGTCCACCGATGGTCTCCCCCGGTTTTACGGGAGCATCGTGCCCGAAGAGATAGCCGACGGCACGATAAGCATGATCTACCACATCGTTGGGATCGAGGCCGTGGAAATGATATTGTACATCGGGTAAACCGACAGCATATAGCCCTAAGGAATCTACCATCATATCCTCCGTACCCTGGATATTGAAAAAACGGATATTCACTCCAAAATACAGAAAACGGTCATCTCCCCGGTACGGATTATTCAGCAACTGTTGCCGGGTAAGCAGTTTACCGCTAGCCGGGATCCATACTCCCACACAATCATCGAATAGCTCCAAAGCAATTTCCAGCCAGCGGGCGAGCATACGGCAACGAAGCTTGTATTCCAATCCGGCAGCCAGGAAATCGGAAAGCATCAGTTTATACTTACAACTGTCCAGCAATTTTTCCCCATCCGGACAATCCCACAACTGGGAACGTTGCATCCGGTCGACAGAAGCCGGATCGAAAGGTGTGAAATCGGCCATCAATACCTGAGCCGGAATAACCTTTTTATCTTTTTTGTATTCTACCGGAAAATCAGCGATGGCAAAAGTAGCCAACGAATGATCGACATCCGCTACCAGATCGACCTGCCCGAATTCTTTCTGCAACCTACCGAGGATCTTTTTCCCTTCCGGCCGTTTCCCCTTTTCCCGAAATAACAAATGCATTTGATACAATGCCTGAAATGTTCCTTTTTCCTCCAGGTTTTGCCGGAGTACTTCCTGCCCGTTATCCGATGTTCCCATAATGATGTGCTTGATATTTCCGCCAAAGATATAAAATCTGTCCGGTCTTTTTCATCCTTTATTCCGCATTCTTCACCCGGTTTATCCGTTCCCTTACTTTTGCCCAGGCCGGTGTACCGAAGAGGCAGCTTTCACGCATCGTGTCGTACATTACCCTAAACCGTGACATAGGAATGGTAAAGCTCAGGATATCCGCTTCAAACCAAGGCCGTACCGAAGGATCGAAGAACCCCAGAAAAGTTCGTTTCCCTCCCATCCGGTTTTCCAGAACGGCCTGGGTCACAACAGAACAACAACCCGATCCGAACATAGCCATTACCGTATCCGGACTATTATTATCGAAATAAGCCCAGGTAGTCAAACCCGACAATATATCCGGTGTAGCTAAAAACAAGATGCCTTCCAAGCCGTCGAAATGCTCTACCCGATCGATCCGGGCAAAATGCAAATATTTTTTCTCTGCGCGGGGAATCCCCAACTCATCGACAAATTCCTTTACCATTCCGGGAGTTTTCTTGTATTTCTCCTTTAACGACACAAAACCCGGAACATGTTCGGGCATCGGAGCAAATCCGGTATAAAACTTTCCTCCCCCACATCCGATGACTTCCGCATTCAAACTAATCGTATTGCCGGCACGAACCTCTTGCATACCTTTAAAAAAACACCCGCCGATCTTTTCGGTATGCCCGGTCTCTTCGTCGGAATACCAAAATACAACCGGCAGTCCGGCCGCTTCGCCGAAAGCTTCCCGATAATTTTCTATAAACTTTTCAATTTCCATTTTTGCCGTTTTATTGTTTATGTCAAATATACGCATTATATTGGTCCCAAAACGAAATAGGGATGAAAAATAAATCTTCATTTACCGTCCGGCAGGAACGCGAAGCAGAGTTCCCGGCTATTTACGAGCTTATCCGGACAGCTTTCGCAACAGCAGAAGTCAGCGACGGAGACGAGCAGGATTTTGCAAACCGTCTGCGCATCCATGGGAATTATATTCCCGAACTAGCCCTGGTCGCGGAATGCCAAGGGAAATTAATCGGCCATATTATGCTGACCCGGACCGTAGTCACCCAAGATGACGGCACTCCATACGAAGCTTTGATGATAGCACCCTTATCCGTCGTTTTGGACTACCGCAATCAGGGTGTCGGATCGGCCTTGCTCAAAGAAGGCTTACGACTTGCCCAAAGTATGGGTTACCGGGCAGCTTTTCTTTGCGGCAATCCGGCCTACTACGGACGTTTCGGTTTCAAAGCGATCGGAGAATACGGTATCCGGCAAGCCGGTCTGCCGGAAGAATTAGCGCCCTATTTTATGGTCCACGAACTGATTCCGGGTAGCCTGAAATCTGTCCATGGCACAATCGATCTTCATGCTTAACCTCAAAACGATTATTTACGATGTTTTCCAAACTATTTTTTTGCCTGATCTTCCTCACTGCGCTGACACCGCTTTACAGCCAGGAACCACTCGCCCAACAGCTAAAATCTATTATTGAAAATAAAAAAGCCACCGTCGGAATCGCCGTATTATACAACGGTAAAATCCTGGTAACCGTAAACGACAAAGCCGGATATCCGATGATGAGTACATTCAAGTTTCCCCTGGCATTAGCCGTGCTGGAACGTCTGGATAAGCAAGGGCTTCCGTTGGAGACCGAGTTATTTATCAGTAAACCGGACTTGCATCCGGATACCTACAGTCCGCTCCGGGAAGCCCGCCCGGAAGGCAATTTTAAGATAACTATCGGGGAACTGCTGAAATACAGTGTCGCCCTGAGTGACAACAATGCTTGTGACATCCTGATCGATTATCTGGGAGGCACAAGTGCCCTACAAAAATATGTCCGCCGTCAGGGTATCAAACAAATGAAAATCACAGCTACCGAGGACCGGATGCATAAGTCCGGCGACCCCTACCTGAATCATACCCGTCCCTCTTCGGCTGTCCGTTTGCTGGAAAAATTCATACAGCAGGAACTGTTATCGCCTGTTTATCAAAAATTTCTCGAAAATACGATGATAGCGACTTCCACCGGCAGCGACAAACTAAAAGGTCTTTTACCGGCCGAAACGATTATCGGCCATAAAACCGGGAGCTCCGACCGGGACAGTACAGGCATGAAAGCCGGAGACAACGATATGGGATTTGTCTATCTTCCCCATGGCGGCGATCATTATACAATTGCCGTTTTTATAACCGATTCGATGGAAGACGACAAAACCAATGCCGCCATAATCGCCAAAATTTCAAAGGCAGTATACGATTATATAAACGAAATATCTTCGTAAGGTGTATCGTAAAACCCTGTCTTTCCGTAAAACCGACATATCTAACTCAAATGTTATCATTATGGAAGACAAAAAAACTCAGTTGACAAACGAAGCCGGGATACCTGTCGGAGACAATCAGAACAGCCGCACAGCCGGTCCCCGGGGCCCTGAACTACTCGAAAATGTGTGGCTACTCGAAAAACTGGCCCATTTCAACCGTGAACGAATACCGGAACGTATCGTGCATGCCAAAGGATGTGGTGCTTTCGGTACTTTCACCGTCACGAACGATATTACCCGTTACACCAAAGCGGCTATTTTTTCTAAAGTAGGGAAAAAGACCGATCTGTTCGCCCGCTTTTCGACGGTTGCAGGGGAGCGGGGAGCAGCCGATACAGAGCGTGATGTACGCGGATTTGCACTGAAATTCTATACCGACGAAGGCAATTGGGATCTGGTGGGAAATAATACGCCGGTATTTTTTGTCCGGGATCCCCTGAAATTTCCGGATTTTATCCATACCCAAAAACGGGACCCTAAGACCAACCTACGCAGCAATACAGCGATGTGGGACTTTTGGAGCCTGACCCCGGAATCCCTTCATCAGGTGATGATCCTGATGAGCGACCGTGGTATCCCCCGGAATATGCGGCAGCAACACGGTTTCGGAAGCCATACCTACAGTTTTTACAATGCCGGAGACAAACGGGTGTGGGTGAAATTTCATATGATCTCACAACAGGGAATCGCTAATTATACCAATGAAGAAGCCGAACAGATCGTGGCCAAAGACCGGGAACATTCACAACGGGATTTATTCGAGCATATCGAAAAAGGAGATTTTCCTAAATGGAAAATGTGTGTTCAGATTATGCCCGAAGAAGAAGCCAAAACCTATCGTTTCAATCCTTTCGATCTGACCAAAGTATGGAGCCACAAAGATTATCCGTTAATCGAAGTAGGCCTGATAGAACTGAACCGGAATCCGGAAAACTATTTTGCCGATGTAGAACAATCGGCTTTCAATCCGGCCAATGCAGTTCCCGGAATAGGCTTCTCTCCCGACCGGATGCTCCAGGGCCGGTTATTCGCATATGGCGATGCCCACCGCTACCGTTTGGGTGTAAATGCCGATAGCATCCCGGTCAATCGCTCTCATTGTCCGGTGCATAATTATCACCGGGACGGGCATATGCGTGTCGACGGCAATGCAGGTGCCAGCGTCAACTACGAACCGAATAGTTTCAACGGTCCGGTATCCGACACGAAATACAATTATCCCCCCCTGGAACTGGAAAACGCTGCCGGCCATTATCCCCAGGACAACGATTTCTACACCCAACCGGGAGATTTATACCGCCTGTTGCCGGCAGACGAAAAAGACCGCCTGACTTCTAATTTCACTGCCGCAACAGCCGATGTTCCCGAACCGATCCGGATCCGGGCTATCGCCCGTTTTTATCAGGCAGATGAACATTGCGGTAAAGAAATGGCCCGGAAAACCCAGACCGATCTCAAGAAAATACTGGAAGAGGTCAAACGCCAGCAAGCCCTGGAAAGCAGGTAAAAATTCCACGAAGACAATGGTTGAAACGGCAGCCCACCGATAACCGCCAATTCTGGCCAGCCGTTTCAACCGTTTTACCTCTTGTCACCGTTTTTAATCATTGAAAAATCGTATTTTCCTTGTACATTTGTGCCCGGTTCAGTTCAGGTGAAATGACAAACATGAAAGAAGCTTTTTTTAAACTCCATCTATCCGTTCTGCTCGCGGGGGCTACGGGCATTTTCGGGCGGCTGATTTCGCTCAATGAAGGTTTATTGGTCTGGTACCGGATGTTGCTGGCAGGTCTGCTGTTCGCCCTACTATCGGCAGTCCGGAGACGCTTTCCCCGGATAGGCTGGAAAGAAGTTTTCAAGATCGGTGGCATCGGGATATTATTAGGACTGCATTGGGTATTCTTTTATGGGAGTATCAAAGCTTCCAACATCTCCATCGGTGTAGTCTGCTTTTCACTGGTCAGTTTTTTCACGGCTTTTCTGGAACCCTGGATCAACCGTCACCGCATCTCTGTCAAAGAAGTACTTTTCAGCCTGCTTACCCTACTGGGTATAGCTTTGATTTTCCATCTGGACACCCGTTACCGTCAGGGTATCCTCTTAGGGATCACCTCTTCGGTCCTGGCCGCCTTGTTTACGATTACGAATAAGAAAGTAGCTGCCGGCCACGATGCCAGCACGATGCTCTTGTATGAAATGTCCGGCGGATTTGTCGGTCTGAGCTGTCTTTTACCTTTTTATCTCCGCTATTTTCCGGTAGAAACGATCTTCCCGGACGTCTCCGACCTGATCTATCTGATCCTATTGGCTTCCGTTTGTACCATCGGTTTATACCTACTGCAAATACAGGTCTTAAAAGTAGTATCGGCCTTTACGGTCAACCTGACATATAATCTCGAACCCGTATACAGCATTATCCTGGCTATGCTTTTCTTCCACGAAGCCCGGGAGTTGAACGGGGCTTTTTACATCGGTTTGGGCCTCATTGTCTTGTCGGTATTATTACAAACTTTTGCCGTATTCCTGCCCTGGCCGGACAAAGCCGTTTCTTCTTAATCATTTTTCCCGGTACAGCGCGATCAAACGGGAAACGGCATATTGTTCCAGTTCCTCTTCCGGTACCTGTAAAAAGCGCTGCATCGCCGGAGAAAAACGTTCTACTTCGATCTCATAAAAACGGGCGTAAATAATGCGGTGTGAAAGTACATGTTTGGGCATGATGAAACTTCGGAGTATCTGTATTTCTCCTGCCTCTTGCATCAATTCCAGATAGGCCGGGGTTTGTTGCAATACCTCCAATTCGGTTTCCTGCCCGGTTTCGATCAACGGATATTCGTACAAATTTTGCCAAATATCTTTCGCTTCGCGACGGGCCAGCAAATTCACACCCCTGCAATGGATATGCAAATAATTGAAATAACGGGGCTTAACGACTGCTTTTCCTGCTTTCACCGGTAATTTTTCAACTTGACCGGAAGCCAGTGCCACACAATTTTCCCGTAACGGACAATATAAACAAACGGGGACTTTCGGCGTACATTGTATGGCTCCGAAATCCATAATCGCCTGATTGTAAAGGTCCGGATGACGCCGGTCAAGCAGTTCGGCAGCCAACCCGGAAAACACTTTCTTCCCTGCGTTACTGTCGATAGGGGTATCGATACCGAAGATCCGGGCCAATACCCGGTAAACATTCCCATCCACGACAGCATAGGGCAATTTCCAGGCAAACGAGCAAATAGCCGCCGCCGTATATTCCCCGATCCCTTTCAGGGTAAGTACATCGGAATAGTTGCGGGGAAACTCCCCGCCGAATTTTTCCACAATTTCCTTTGCCGCTGCATGAAGATTACGGGCACGGCTGTAATATCCCAGGCCCTGCCAATATTTCATCACCTCATCTCCGGGTGCTTCCGCTAATGCCCGTACATCGGGAAAACGCAACATGAAACGGTTGAAATACTCCAATCCCTGCACCACCCGTGTCTGCTGAAGGATAATCTCCGAAATCCATATCCGATAAGGATCGGTGGTTTCCCGCCAGGGTAATTCCCTTTTATTTTCTGCATACCAATGAATTAAAGTCGCTGCTATATCCACCATTCCAATTTTATACTGTTTATCAAGTTACTCCGGAATCAGGGAAGTCTAGTCAGGTGAGAATAAGATCGGTAACCTCTGCCCGGGTAAATTCCACCAGATCGGCCGGCGCAATCCTGATCTGTAATCCCCGCATCCCTGCACTGATGTAGATATACCCGAAATCCATGCAAGTAGTATGAATAAAAGTGGGCAAAGCCTTTTTCATTCCGACCGGAGAGCATCCTCCCCGGATATACCCGGTTGCCGGTAACAGTTCTTTCATATGGATCATCGCCGCACTTTTATTGCCGGAAACTTTTGCCGCCAGTTTCAAATCGACTTCGGCATCTCCGGGGACAACACAAACGAACAAGCCGTTTTTATCTCCGCGCAATACCAGTGTTTTAAATACCTGGGCGATATTTTCTCCCAGTTGTTCCGCCACATGGGTGGCTGCCAGATTATTTTCGTCTACTTCATAAGGTACCAGCTCGTAAGCGATCTTTGCTTTATCAAGCAAACGGGCAGCATTGGTCTTATTTATTTTCGCCGTCATATATTTTACACAGTTTTTTCAAGCGAGCCTCAAAAATTCCTTTCCCATATCCAGTCCATTTGTCCAGGATCTTCCCGTCAGGACCGATAACCACAAATTTCGGGATCCCGTCAAAACCATACGAAGCGATCAATCCTCCTTCTCCCTTAAAATCACACAACTGTATTCCTTTCAGATCCCGGATAGCCTCTTTCCACCCTTTTTCCGAAACCTCCAGGCTTATGCTGATCACGTGCAAACTATCCCGGAATTTTTCCGCCAACTCTTCCAATTCGGGTTGTGCCATCAGACAAGGACCACATCCCCGGCTCCAGAAATCCAATAAAATATATTTTCCCAGGTAGTCCGACAAGTGATGCTCTCTGCCTTCGCGATCGAAGAGGAGGCCGTCTGCCAACCGATCTCCCACCTCACAGATTTTCACCGGATAAAGATAAATGTGGATTTCATTCCCCCGGGCAGTAGTTTTGAGTGCCGGATCCAGGCGCAAATAAAGCTTTTCAACCCTTTCCCGAAGTCCTGGCGGACATTGGGGTGAACGCAGTTTTCGCGCATGCTCATACAATCTTTCCAGTCCGACTTCCGACAAAACGGCCTGTTCTTCCAAAATTTTCAGGTCGGCTTCCGCTTTAAGGGCAGACAAAGAGTCGAACAAACGGGTCACGGGATAATCCTTCATCTTCGGATGCTTACTATACTGATCCTTATATTCCGCCACATATTCATCCTCTTTATCGAACCTTACCCGCTCATATTCGCGGGTGATGCGGGCGGAGTTTTTCACAAACCGATTCTCTTCCTGCTGTTGCCTCAACTTACTTTTGACTTTCCAAAGGGCAACACAAGGTTCATCCCCTTCTATTTTAGTCAGCGGTTCACCGACCCAAAATGAGAGATTACCATATAATGCCGAATCCCCCTCAACAAAAACCGACATCCGTAACGGCACCTCTTCCAGCTTTCCCCGAAATGAAAACCGTCCGTCTTTCAGGGTATCGCTCCCGATAACCTTCCCCATATTCCCAGCCCACACTAACAGTTGCACCACCGTATTTCCGGCTGCATTCCGCACTTTTCCTTCAATTCTGTATTCTTTTTGTCCGACGGCAGCCAACGTAACCAGAAGAAACAAAAACACACTACATTTTTTCATCGTCTTTGTATTTTATCAGTCAAACAAAAATAGAATAAATAAGTTGAAAGTCGGCAAAATTTAAGCAGTTTATAAAACATATACCCAAAAAGTATCAACAATAAACAAAAAATGTCAATACCTGCAAAAAAAAAGAAGGTCTTCTCTTGTATAATTTTATTTCCTTTTTACATTTGTCAGTGTGGTCAAAAAAAGACATCTTTTAAAAATATTATACGATGAAACAAGCCTTAACTTTTACTCCTCCTATCCTCTCGTCAACCGAGAGTAAATTGAACGTGGAAGCTTTCGATGCGAGCGTGGAAGCTTTTGAAAATCACGAGTATCTGAAATCATTTTATGCCTTATTGGATTATATCAACGGAGATTTCCGGACGAAATACGGCAATGTACAGGGAAACGAATTTCATATTCCCCACGGTTCTATTATCGTAAACATCAAATTGGACGAGGAAAAACTCAGTATCACCGCTCCTTTTGTCGCTCTTCCTGAAAAAGGGCGGATACCCTTACTCCGTCAGGTGGCAGGACTCAATTTCAACGCCATGGATCTGGCAACGATCTATTTGCGGGATAACCGCCTTTCGTTTGAATACAGCTGTCCGATCCAATTGATCAACCCTTACAAAATCTATTATATCCTGCAGGAAATATGCTGTACGGGAGACAAATACGACGATGAATTCGAGACTAAATTCGGGGCACAACGTATCTATGAGCCTAAAACGACCCCTTACGATACAGCAAGCCTGGAGAATATATACCAAGCCGTGCAAATCAGTTGCAAAGAGTGCCTGGATGCCGTAAAATATTTCGAGCCTTCACGCAAATACGGTTATATCTGGAACATAATCGACACGACCCTGATGAAATTCATGTATTTCGCCCAACCTCAGGGTCAGCTGCTCAACGATATGCAAAAGGCAATCCGGGAAATGGACCGCGAAGATATACCGCTGCCCGAAATCACAGCCCAGGGAAAAGCAGTCATCGAAAAACTACAAAAAATGACCCAAGAAGAACTGGCGGAAGATCTTTATTTTGTCGAGACTTTTATCCCGAACAAACGTCGTTCCAACCTACAAAACATTCAGGAAAATTTCGAGGACAGTTACAAAAAGATTTCCGGTTATATGGAATCGGGTGATTATATGACCGCTTGTGTCATGATGCTTTATAAATTCTACGAGATGTATTACTATAACAATTTGCAGGAGGATGTCAACCAAGTGGTTGTAAAAGCTTTGCAAAAGAGTTCCGCCCAACCGTGGGATGAGGCTGCTCCTGTACTCTATAAAGCGATGGAAGCGATCATGGAAGATGAACTCGACGAAGAGGAGGAGGAAGAGGAAGGCACCGTCGACATGAACGAATATATGAAAAACGTGCAGGCCATGCAGCAACAAATGATGCAAAACATGCAACAAATGATGCAGGGCAACGGTATGCAAAACTATCTGCAACAAGTGCAAGTATTACAGCAACAATTGGCCAGTGGCCAGATCAGTGCAGAAGAATATACCGCCAAAGTACAACAATTGGCAGCCCAGAATTTCGGTAACTAATCAACTCAAAAACAAAACATTATGGATCAAAATATATTTCAAACCGTATATAAAGTCAATCATGCCGGGGGATCAGGCAGCTGTTTTTACCTGAAAAAACACGATCTTTTCGTCACCAATTATCATGTCGTAGAAGGATTTCGTCAGGTAGCCCTGGAAGATAACCAAAAGAACCGTTATTTAGCGAATATTGTGCTGGTCAATCCGATACTCGACATCGCTTTATTATCGGCAGAGGGCGATTTTACCGCTTTACCGGAAATCAGCCTGGCCTGTACCGAAGTCACGCTGGGCCAAAAAATCAACGTAGCCGGTTATCCCTTCGGGATGCCGTTTACAGCGACCGAAGGAACCGTCTCGTCTCCCAAACAACTGATGGACGACAGTTATTATATCCAAACGGATGCAGCTGTCAATCCGGGTAATAGCGGTGGTCCGATGTTCAACCAAAATGGCGAAGTAGTGGCAATCACAACCAGCAAACTGACCAATGCCGATAATATGGGATTCGGCATTCCCATAGCCTCCTTGTGTACCTTACTCGAACAGATTTCAGAACTCGACCGCAATAATTTCAATATACAATGTAACAGTTGTGAGGAATTTATATCCGAAGAAGACGAATATTGCCCCTCATGCGGGGAGAAATTACCGGAAAATATTTTCCAGCAGCGAGGCCTTACCGAACTGGCAGCATTTTGTGAAAAAGCCATCGAAAACATGGGTATCAATCCGGTGTTGGCACGTATCGGCTATGAAAGCTGGACTTTCCATAAAGGCAGCTCCGAGATCCGGATGTTCGTATACCAGCGTTCGTATCTGTTCTGTACTTCTCCGCTGAACAACCTACCGAAGAAAAACCTGGAGCCGGTACTGACTTATCTGTTGAGTGCAGAAGATATCAAACCTTATCAACTCGGACTGGACGGGAATCAGATTTACCTTTCTTACCGCATTCATATCTCGGATATCTTCTCTGATTTTGCAGAAGAAATTCAAAAGAATATCACCGATATGGCTTTCAAAGCCGATGAAATGGACAACTATCTGGCCGATACTTTCGGCTGTGAATTCTCGGAATACGCAAAGAAAGATGCTATTTAAAGCATAATTAAAAACAACAAATAAAGTCCATAAAGCCAGCGGCCGCTGGCTTTATGGACTTTATTCCTCAATTCGGCCACACGGTATACCACGCCCCCAACATCATCGTGGAGAAAGTGAGAGAAACGGCTTTCCAATCATAGAAAACTCCTGAATAAAGTGTACCTTTGCACATCGGATAGAGATAATCAGGTATGTATTGGACACTTTTTCTGACATTTGTAAAAATCGGGATGTTCACCATCGGCGGTGGATATGCCATGATCCCCTTGATTGAACGTGAAGTCGTTAACCGCGGTTGGCTAGACAAGCAGGATTTTATGGATTTATTCGCCATGACACAGTCTTTACCAGGTATCTTTGCTGTCAATATCTCTATTTTTGTAGGCTACAAACTCAAGAAAGTAACGGGTAGTATCGTTTGTGCCGGCGGAACCATACTCCCCTCCTTTTGTATCATATTGGCCATCGCTCTGTTTTTCAATCATTTTCAGGACAATATCTGGGTGATGAAAATATTCAACGGTATCCGGCCGGCTGTCGTTGCCCTGATCCTGGTTCCCTGCATCTCAGCAGCCCGGTCGCTTCATTTAAAATGGGTAGAATTGATTTTACCGGCTATCGGAGCCGTATTGATATGGAAATGCGGAGTATCTCCGGCATATATTGTTTTGGCCGGTATTATCGGAGGATTGATTTATACCTTCTGGATCAAAGGAAAAATGAAACAGGGGAACGGAGAGTAGAGAGTGAGAAAGAGGACGGAGAAATCAAGGAAAAATAGTATACAGTACTCTAAATGAAATACGACACATGATTTATTGGCAATTGCTCGGTGTTTATTTAAAAATCGGAATCTTTGGATTCGGCGGAGGATATGCCATGCTCTCCCTGATCCAATATGAAGTGGTAGATAAATATCACTGGTTGACTTTACAAGAGTTTACAGATGTAGTGGCTATCTCACAAATGACCCCCGGCCCGATCGGAATCAATAGCGCTACTTATATCGGCTACACCGCCACTGGAAGTGTCTGGGGGTCGGTGATCGCCACCTTTGCCGTCTGTCTGCCCTCTTTTTTACTGGTATTGTTGATTTCATTTTTCTATGCCAAATTCAAAAACAACAAATATGTCGCCGCCGCCTTTACCGGTTTACGCCCCATGACTGTCGGGCTGATCGGAGCTGCTGCCCTCTTATTGATGAATAAAGAAAACTTTATCGATTATAAAAGTATCCTGATCTTCGCCGGCGCTTTTCTACTTACCTGGAAATATAAAATACATCCTATCCTCATGATCTGCCTCGCAGGAGTGGCGGGGTTGGTGATTTATTGGTAAAAGGCAAAAGCCAGAGGCGAAAGGCTAGAGGCGAAAAGCGAAAGGGAAAGGAGAAACCGGAAAAGGAGAGAAATTAAAAAAACAGAAAAAGCGGTTTATTATGGAAAAAGCACATTTGACACTTTATACGGTAATCGGATCCCCTCAGCATATTTTGACTGGAATACAGTCTTTATTTGCACCGGTAATCCAGTCGGTCGATACCGAAGCAGACCAGATCAGAGTAACTCTTCAGGATGACAGCCTACTCGTATTCCACCTTTCCCATGTCCGGGAAAAGGCCGGATTTATAGAGATGCACATCGAAGGAATGGCCAATTATTTCGCCCAGGCAGCAACCAGTAACCCGGCATTGAAAGAAAACGTGCTGCGCCAGATCCGCTGTTTCAATTGTGTTGTAGGGATCGTATTCGAAACCGACGATAACAACGACCGCACCCGTTATCTCATCAATACCCTTTTCGACCTGGCCCATCAGGTGAAGGGATATCTGCTTTATCCCAATATGCACTTGTACGATGGAGAAGGCAAGCTGGTATTTTCACGGGAAGGGGAAAGTGAACTGACTGAATTTACTCCGGTCGCCCATGCGGACCTGCTGGACGGCGACAGGCCGGAAGAAACTTCTGCCGACCGGGAACGCAGGGAACGTTCTGTCGCTCTGCTGCAAACACAGGGGATTCCTTATCTGGAAACACTGAAAAGTGAAGTGCCGGAAACCGAAGTACACCTCAAAAGCAGGGAAGAAATGATGCAACGTGCCGCTACTCTGTTTGCTGTTGCGGTATATTCGGAAGTGATGTTGTCCGAAAACCCGGACCGGAACGAAGCGCTGACCTATTTCAATAAAATGGATGAAATTTATGGAATACAGTCTTGGCTGACACCGGCAGAAGCGGCCTATATTTCCAACCCGGACCCGACCGGGCAAGAGTGCATCCAATTCGTATGGCGTTATGAAAACTGCGCCGTACTGTTGTGGGCAGCCGGTATTGTCGAAGAACTGCCTTATCCTTCCGAGATCTGCGATGTGCCTGTCATTGCAGCCATCTTCTGGCAACACAAAAGTATCGGCGACCTGCTCGGCCAGGGAATCGCCAGAAGCACAACGGAAATTCTCGACCAAGCGGACCTGACCTACCGATACGACTGGGCTTGTGTAGATGCACATATTCACAAGCAAGAAGCACCGGCCCGGCTGGACGGCGGAATCGTCATGGAACGCCATTATACCTTCAACTGGATAACAGGAGCCAACAAGGGGGCAGCCTGGGACGATATTCAACCCAATACTTAAATATTTCTGAAAGAATCTATCGCTATTTTGTGAAGGAAAAGTCAAATCTGTTAAATAATCCATTCAACACTAAACTCTTTTTATAAAATCTGGTCTGAGGTTTTAGTTAGGGCAAAGTTGAAAAACACAAAATACAATAGATAAACTATGAATGTAAGAATCCTGATCTCAGCAATGCTTTGTTTTTTGCTGATAGGTTATGGAGTGAAGCTCCAGGCAGAACCGACCGAATCGTTACCGGTAGAGGCCGGTGTTATCCGGGGGAAAGTAATCGATGCTAAAACCCGTGAACCGATGCAATTTGTCAATATCAGTGTGCGGAAAGCCGGCACCACCGTACCCCTGAAAGGCATGGTGACCGATGAAACCGGCACTTTCCATATCGCCCAGTTGCCGGAAGGGAGTTATACACTTTCGATCTCTTTTATCGGTTATAAAACAATCGAAAAGCCCTTTACCCTCTCCAAACAGATACCGGGAGTCAATTTCCGGAACCTGCTATTGCAAGAGGACAGCCAATTGCTCGGCGAAGTCAAGGTCACCGGCCAACGTTCCCAAATGAAATTCGATATCGATAAAAAAGTATTCAATGTCGATCAAAATATCTCTTCTACGGGAGGAACGGCCAGTGATGTCCTGACCAATATTCCCTCTGTCGAAGTCGATAACGAAGGCGAAGTATCCTTACGGGGAAGCAGTGATGTCACCGTATGGATCAACGGCCGGGCTTCCGGGCTTTCGGCCGACAACCGGGCACAAATCCTGGAACAATTACCGGCAGAAAGTATCGAACGGATCGAAGTAATCACCAATCCCTCGGCCAAATTCAGTCCCGAAGGAACTTCCGGTATCATTAATATCGTATTGAAAGAAGACCGCAGAGCAGGTTACTACGGTAGCCTGCAAGCCGGAGTCGACACCCGCGGCGGCTGGAATGCCAGTGGCAATGTCAACTACAGCAGTAATAAAACGGAGATGTATGCCGGAGTGGGCTACCGGGAACGGAAAAGAGACGGCGGTGGTTTCTCCAACCGGACCAATACGGATGCTTCGGGTAATCCGGTATCTTTCCTCAATCAGACTTCCGACAATGACGGCCATGGCGGACAAACTTTCGTCCGTGCCGGCCTGACCTGGCATCTGACCCAGTCCGACCATCTGAATCTCGGCGCTTTCGGAATGTTCGGAACCCGTAAACAAACCAATACAATCAACTATTTAAGCGATATCCCCAATTCTTTTCTCTCCAGTGAGCGTATTTCCGATTCGGACAATCCGATGAAAGGAGGCAATGTCGAACTCGGTTATAAACACGATTTCAGTAAAACCAGTAATCTGGATGTAGTAGCTTCGTGGAACACCTGGAATATGGATCAAAAGAGTACCTATCTCCAAAGCTCTGTTTTTGAAAATGAAGAAACCACACACAGTTATCAGTGGCAAAAGAATAAAATGCAATCCCACAATTGGGAGTTACAGGCCGATTATGTCAATGCATTCAACGAATTCAACAAGATCGAAGCTGGATATAAAGGTACTTTTTCCCGCCAGGAAAGCCCGGTAGAGACCAAGAGCGGCGAAACGGCCGAAGACGCCCGGCCCGACGAACAACTTTACAACCGTTTCTATTACGATCAGGATATCCATGCCCTTTATGCGACTTATTCGGGACGTTTCGGTAATTTCGGCTACCAAGCCGGATTACGGGGCGAATATTCCCATACCGATACGCGTTCCCTTGCCTATGGACAGGAAAAAGGCGAAGTCTCTCCCTATAAAGACGACTATTTCAGCATTTTCCCCAGTGTGTTCTTAACTTACACCCTGCCTGCCCAAAATGAAATCCAGTTGAATTACAGCCGACGGATCAACCGTCCCTGGGGGCATCAGCTGAACCCCTTCCTGAATATCACCGACTCTACCAATATCTCTTTCGGTAACCCTTATCTGACTCCGCAATATTCCAATTCGATGGAACTGAATTATATCAAAAACTGGGAGGCACACACGCTCTCCGTTTCTGCCTATTACCGCAATACCGACGATGTCATCCAGCGTATCAGTTACCTGGAAGACAATATCATGAAAAGTACGTTCGAAAATGTGGCTGAAACCCAATCTGCAGGTGTAGAAATCGTAGGAAAAAACCATTTGTTCTCTATATTGGATCTGACCACGACAGTTAACTTATATTACAACAAACTCGACGGTTTCTCTTATCTGCCGGCGGGTGCGGATCAACCGGTGACCGGTAAGAGCAATGAAGATTTTTCATGGAATGCCAAGATAATCGCTAACCTTATCCTCCCGGCTTCTTTCTCTCTCCAACTGACCGGTAATTATAATTCCCGTCAATTGATCGCACAGGGATATAGAAAATCGAATTACAGTCTGGATGCAGGAATCCGCAAAGCTTTTCTCAACCGGAAATTGAGTCTGAGCATCAATGGACGTGATCTGTTCAATTCCCGGAAATGGAAAACCGAAACTTCAGGGACCGGTTTCCGCCAATATGCTTCAAACTGGCGGACAGGATGCACGATAGGCTTTACCCTGACCTACAGCTTCGGAAATATGAAAGCCGGAAAAAACAAAACCCAACGTCCCGATCACGACGAAAATAACCAGATGATGAACGAGATGGAGGAATTTTAAAGGTAAAAGGCTAAAAGCTATAAGCTAAAGGCTAAAGGTAAAAAGTAAAAGTAAAGAACGATATAATATAAGTTTCCTCTTAGTTTATGACCTTTCGCTTCTCGCCTTTTGCTCCTAGCTTATAGCCTATAGCTTTTAGCCTTTTACTTTTTACCTTTTCATTATAACAATCCCTTCTTCCTGGCTATAATCGCTATTTTTAATGATCAGACGGTCGTTATAATACATTTCCCGGACGGAAACCTCGATCCCGTCTCCCCCGACAGCTGCACCGGAAGTAAATTTGAAAAGTACCCGGACGGTATCTACATCGTTCCGGTCGAACCTGACATAAAACCGACTGGGAGTGACCCAAATGTTTCCCGGGACGGAAGTTCGCCAATAGTACAATCCTTTTTCATGATCATAGCCTACGCTATTGTGTTTATAATTGTATTCTCCCGATCGGTCAGGAACAAAATCCGCCGGAATCACTTCGGGGTCGCCGGGTACCTCCATTCCCGTCAGGGGCAGGACAGCCCCCGCCTTTAAACGGAGTACGCTTTTCCCTTCCGCATCTACAAAACAAAATTTCCAGGGATTAGTCAACCAAAAAGCATCCCCTTTTAAGGGAGGATTTTCCCGGGTCTCATCCTTACAGGCAAACAGGCACACCAGCGATAATAGAAACAAACATCCAACATTTCTCATCCGCTCTCCGTCTATTTTTGTTGCCAACGTTTCAGTGCGGGGAAAAATTGTCTCATTTCTGCCAAGGCTTGTTCTCTGGTCCTGGGAACATCGGCCTCCCGGTTGAATTCGTCCAAAAACTGCAGGCAGTGCCCGATCATTTCCTCCATGGTGTAATCCTGGGTAAAAGCACCTTTTTGATAACAATAACAACAATATTCTTCGTTCAAACTCTCGTCGGCATTCGTACCCCATTGGTCTTCGGCCTGCAGGGGCATACCACAACTCTGGCAAAATTTCATTTCCATCCTTCTTTATTTAAATTTGTATAAAACAAAGATAAATAATTTTATTCAGGAAATAAGTCAGAATCAGACATGCTGAAATTTCCGGCTGGCACGGAGCATATGCCGCATAATGCTGACTAACTCCTGTGACTCCTGCAACAAATTCAGGTATACCAAAGACAATTTAACACTACTGTTCTCTTCCTGCATTCTTTCGATACGCATTTTATGCAAACGGGATAAACAGGTTTTCAACTCTTCCCCTTCGGCAAGTACCAAATCGGCCTCTTCATAATTTCCTTTGTCAATAATATCTTTTGTCCGTTCGAGCAAACTTTTCAGCATATCCCGGATCGGTACGAATTCTTCGGCACACTCTGCCGGTAAGGGATTAAAATTGTTATCCACATGTTCTTTACAGGGCTCACACATCCGTTTAAGGCAATACATCATCTGCTCGCTACTATTGCTTCCCAAGTGGAACCAGGTATTCTTTTCAATGGCCACATTCCTATCGATCCGCCGCATACCGAGTGTTTCTTTCCGCCGTATTTTCTTCAAAATATCTTTTTCGTCATTGGTAGAAGAAACGGCCTTTCGCAGGCTTTTCAGATCTTCCCGTATAAATCCATCCGTCATCTGTCCATAAGTATTGGCAGCAAAATCCAGTACTTTCACCAGATTTTCCCTCACATGCTGACGGAGCAAATTCCAAACGACCGCCTTATCTTTAGAGGAAAGCATCTGTTGAAAAACATCGTCCTGTTTTTCACTCTTCATCTTTTTCCGGTATTTGTTATTACTGCGGATCAAGATAAAAGCCGCCACTCCGATCATAATAACCATGGCCGTCATGCCACCAAAATACATGATCATAGTTACAAAAAAGCAGATGATAAATGCAGCTCCTGCAGTAATAAACCAACCACCGATCACCGAGAGCACACCGGTCACCCGGAATACGGCACTCTCCCTTCCCCAGGCCCGATCGGCCAGCGAACTACCCATAGCCACCATAAAAGCGACATAAGTCGTTGACAAAGGCAATTTTAAGGAAGTACCTAATGCGATCAACAAACCGGCCAATACCAGGTTTACCGAAGCCCTGACCAAATCGAAAGCCGCTCCGTTAGCCAAGATCGCCTCATCTTTGTTAAACCGGCTATCCAACCATACCTTGACCTTCTCCGGAATAATCTTCGAAATGTTATTCCCTAAAGTAGTCATCGAACGTACCAGACTCCGTGCAATAGCCGAAGAACCGAACATCTCGTTTCCATCATCCTGACGCGAAAGATCGACAGAAGTCTTGATTACATTTTGGGCTTTTTTGGAAGTAATCAGAGAAATAACCATAATCACTCCGGATAAAAATAAAAAGATAAACGGTGTTTTCGCAGGCTCATTTAAAGCTCCCATAAGGTAGTCATTAGCCACCCCGTTTCCATTTGCCATAAAATCGGTATAACTGGAAAAACCGGCTAAAGGAACCCCCACAAAATTAACCAGGTCGTTACCTGCAAAAGCCATGGCCAAAGCAAAAGTACCCAACAAAACGATCACCTTGAAGACATTCACTTTACACCAATGCAGGATTTGCATGAGCACGGTGAAGAAAACAAAACACCCACCGACAATAGTCAAAGTATTGTCTTTTACCCACAACTTATGAGCATCTGTCATAAAAGAAGCATCTTTTATTCCTTTGATCAGCATAAAATAAATAATGGCCGTCACAGCAATCCCGCCGAACAAGCCAATCGTCCATTTTAGTTTAGTAGTATAATTAAAGGTAAAGATAATCCGCGACAGGTATTGCACCAGCGTTCCGAAAAAGAAAGCGATAGCCACCGATAGGAAAATACCTAAAATAACGGTCAATGCTTTCTCGGTATTCAGCAATTCGGCAAAAGTCAGAGACTCGGGACCGGCAGCAATTTTCAGCATAGCCAAAGCAAAAGTACCTCCCAGCAGCTCAAATACCATCGAGACAGTCGTCGATGTCGGCATCCCCAAGGTATTGAAGATATCCAGCAACACCACATCGGTCACCATGACCGCCAGAAAGATACACATCAGTTCATTGAAATGAAAAGCTTCCGGCCGGAATATACCGTGACGGGCAATTTCCATCATCCCGTTACTCATGGTTGCTCCACAAAAAATACCGACAGCAGCAATCAGAATAATCGTTTTAAACGAGGCAGCCTTGGCACCGATAGCCGAATTCAAGAAGTTTACGGCGTCATTACTGACCCCTACAGTTAAGTCGAAGATCGCGAGGAGAAAAAGGAAAATAACAATTCCCAGATAAATTGATTCCATTCTTTAGGTTTTACTTACGGCCGCAAAAATAGAAGGGAGTTGTTACAGGTTTATTTCAAAATTGTTACAAAATTGTTACGACAAAAGAAAAGAAGTTGAAAAGTGGCTGATTCACTGAATTGAAGGGTTATTGTGGTACTGGGAGAGGGAGTAAAAAAAGAAACAAAAAATCCTTCTGTTCTGACAATCCCTGACAGATTTACTATTTTTGCATGTAAATTCATTGGAAGATGTTTTCAAAAAATATTGCGATCACCGATACGACAGACGGATTGCCCAATCCCCGGCGGATATGGGCAGTGATAGCAGCTTCGCTGGCGTTAATCATGTCGGTGTTGGATGCTAATATTGTCAATGTAGTACTTCCGACTCTTTCGCGTGAATTCGGGACTTCTCCATCGACCACGATTTGGGTGATGAATGCTTATCAGCTGGCTATTACGGTGTCCTTATTGTCTTTTTCTTCGCTAGGAGATATCTACGGCTATCATAAAGTTTTTCTTTCGGGAGTCGCCGTTTTTTGTGTCACATCGCTGATCTGTGTCTTATCGACTTCTTTTTGGATGCTGACTGTAGCCCGGGTGCTCCAGGGGTTCGGAGCGTCGGCCATCACAAGTGTGAATACGGCACAACTCCGGACTATTTATCCCCGGAAATACTTAGGACGCGGCTTGGGGATCAGTGCGATGGTCGTTGCCGTATCGGCTGTCGCAGGCCCTTCTGTTGCGAGTATCATCCTTTCGTTAGGTAGCTGGCAATGGCTTTTTGCGATCAATATCCCCCTCGGCCTGCTGGCTTTGATTATGGGCCTGATCTATCTCCCCCACCGCGAGAAGAAGCAAAACCGGAAATTCGATAAAACCAGTGCCCTCGCCAATGCCCTTACTTTCGGACTGCTCATTTACTCGATGGAAGGATTCGCACATCATGAAAATGCCTATTTACTTGCAGCCCAAATCTTCTTGTTATTTATCGTCGGTTATTATTATATCCGCCGTCAATTACATCAGGACTTTCCGTTATTACCGGTAGATTTGTTGAAAATACCTATTTTTTCCCTATCGGTATGTACATCGATTTGCTCGTTCACTGCCCAGATGCTGGCTTTGGTATCTCTCCCGTTCTTCTTACAAAATACGTTAGGACGCACGGAGGTAGCTACCGGGTTATTGCTGACTCCCTGGCCCGTAGCAACTTTGTTCACGGCTCCTCTGGCAGGGTATCTGGTAGAACGCATACATGCCGGAATTTTAGGAAGTATCGGGATGCTGATTTTTGCTACCGGCCTTTTCCTGCTGACTGTATTGCCGGCTATTCCTACCGATGGGGCGATCATCTGGCGTATGATCGTTTGTGGAATCGGTTTCGGACTTTTTCAGACTCCCAATAACAGTACAATCATGGCCTCCGCCCCCATCCAGCGCAGTGGAGGGGCAAGCGGGATGATCGGTACGGCCCGGCTTTTAGGGCAAACCCTGGGAGCAACCCTTGTGGCCCTATTGTTCAGTTTCGCTATGCACGACAAAGGAACTACGGTGTGCCTGTGGGCCGGAGCGATATTCGCCTTAATAGCCGCTGTCGTGAGTTGTTTCCGCCTCTCTCAGCAAATGCCCCTGAAACACACCGATCGGGAATAAAACACAGGCAGTTATATACATATTTACACTTATAAACGTACAGTTAGGGTAAACCGTATATAATACCCAAACATAAATTTATAGCCGATAAGAAGCAAAAAATGATTTTAATACTATCTTTGTTCACCTACCTAAAGAAAAAAAGATGAAAGCAATTTACAAATACGACGGACCATTAGGCACATACGCCCTGGAAGAGCAAAACGGATTACTTACCCGCCTATGGCTCGGCGACCGGATGGCCTTGCTTCCCGGAGAGACCGAAATAAGTGAAACCCCTCTATTAAAAGAGGCCCACCGACAGCTAACCGCCTATTTTGCCCGGGAACAAAAACAATTCGACCTTCCTATTGCGCCGGAAGGAACACCTTTTCAACTCAAAATCTGGAAATTATTACAGGAGATTCCTTATGGCACTACGATCACCTATGGTGAACTGGCACGCAGAAGCGGAGATATAAAAGCCAGCCGGGCGGTAGGTATGGCCAACAGCCGTAATCCCCTGCCAATCCTGATTCCCTGCCACCGGGTGATCGGAAGTGGCGGTAAGCTGACCGGATATACCGGAGGACTGAACATAAAAATCGGTTTGCTGCAAATCGAAGGAGCGCTCGACCTTTCTTTATGGCCGGAATCTCCGAACTACTGAGATATTTTACAGTTGTTTTGTATATTTTTACACTCATTCTTATCAAAAATCCAAAATCAGCCATTATCTTTGTTCAAATCACAAAAAAACACATCATGAAACATTTATTTCTATTATTTCTTTTGATCCCTGTGACACTTTTTGCACAGGTCGACAAAAAATATTTAGCCGGTGCTGTGCCTGTTGTCGATGACAGAGTTGTTTTCACCGAAGAACTGAACCTCCCGGGACGTTCTCAAAATGACATATTCGCCACTTTGTTACAATGGGCGACTACCCGTTTTATAACCACCGAAGAGCTGCAAAGCCGGATACTTTACTCCGATCAGGATAAAGGACAAATCGCCTGCATGGGACAGGAATACCTGGTATTCACCAATAAAGCTCTATCGCTCGACCGGGCTGTAATCAATTACCAAATGTTCATCACCTGCAAACCGGGGAAATGCGAATTAAAAGTTACCGCTATCCGTTATCAGTATAACCGGGGCACTGCCGGTCAGGAAATAATTCCGGCCGAAGAGCAGATTACCGATCAGCATACACTGAATAAAACGCAGACTAAACTGATCAAGTCTACCGGGAAATTCCGGATCCATACCATCGATCTGGTAGATAAATTATTTGCCGATGCAGCAGCGGCTGTCGGAGCGACACAGGTAAGTGCTCCCGTCGCCACCCAAACACCGGCCGTACCCCGGGTTCCTGTCACTTCGACTACCGTACAAGCACTGGACAATACCATTACGCCGGCCAACCTGGAAGGTTACCGTCAGATCAGTCCCGATAAAATCCCCGGAAATATCTATAAAATGTTGTCGGAAAACTGGATGCTGATCACAGCCGGTAATGACGCCCAATACAATATGATGACTGCCAGCTGGGGCGGCCTGGGACATATGTACAACAAACCGGTTGCTTTCTGCTTTATCAACCCGACGCGGTACACCTATCAGCTGATGGAAAACAACGACACTTACACCTTGAGTTTCTACACCGAAACGTATCGGGACATCCTCAACTATTGCGGTACAAACAGTGGAAGAGACAAAGACAAAGTGAAAGAAGCCGGCCTGACACCTATCACAACCCCTTCGGGCAGTAAGGCATTCTCAGAAGCCTGGATGATTATCGAATGCCGTAAAATGGTTTCTCAATCGCTGATCCCTGAAGCATTACACGATTCCCAGGCCAAAGAAAAATGGGGAACGCAATTACACAAAATGTATATCGGAGAAATTCTGAATGTCTGGGTTAAATAACAACGAATTCCGGCTTCATCAATTCAGTGTTGAAGTCTGTGATATTATCCGACAAATTCCCGCCGGCAAGGTACTGACCTATGGTCAGATTGCCCGTCTGGCGGGATTTTCAAATTATTCCCGTTGGGTGGGTAAAGTCCTGTCACACCATCCGGGCACAGCGGCCCTACCTTGTCATCGGGTGGTCAACAGCCAAGGACGGACAGCTCCTCACTGGCCCGGACAAAAAAGCTTACTTGCCGCCGAAGGAATCACTTTTCAACCGAATGGTCGTGTCGATCTGAAACGGCATCTCTGGTTGTCTATTCCTTCTTAGCTTTTTTTCCCGACCGGAATATCAGGTGTTCCAATATCAATACCGTAATGACCCCCATGACAAATCCATTTCCCACGATAGGCCGGATCAGAGCAGGAATACTATTCAATGCTTCGTCGGGAGCAAAAGATAATAATAAAGCGACCATCAATGAAAACCCGACCACAAGCCCTCCGTCGAAACCGTCGACCGCCTTTTCCCGGATCATCATTTGCATACCGGCCGACAACTGCGAAGCCATCAGATAAAGCAAAACCGCCCCCATAACCACTCCGGGAATGGCATTCAGACATTCGATAAAACCCGGAAAAAATGCACAGACAACCAATCCGATACCGGCCGGTATCAGCGGGAAACGGGAAGCACAACCTGTTGCAGCGATAATCCCCGGACTCATAGAATAATCTACCGGTCCGACAATCCCTAATGCCCCCGATACCACATTAGCCAAACCCGTGATGCCCACTCCGCGGGTAGTACGGCGTTCCATATGATCGGCACCGATCATCCGGCCTACGGCCTGAATAGAACCCAATTCGTTTACAATCAGCGCAATAAAACAAAAAAAGAAAGACAATACCGCTCCCAAATCGAATTTCCAGGGCCATAATCCGAAATACCCCTCATGCCCGGCTTGTATCCCTCCTGTTTCGGGGAATCCCATCACACTATAATACACCATACTTCCAACCAGAATCCCACCCAAAACCACAATGGATTTCCAAATTCCTTTCAATAATTTATTGGCCAAAATCATTGCCAAAGCCAATAACAAAGCAAAAAACAGATGGAACAAGACAGACGAATTTCCTGCAAAAATCAAACGGAGGATCACCGGGGACAGAGTAAAAGCAATCAGACACAGAATCACAACAATGATCCGGGGAGTAAATACGGCTTGTAAACGGGACAATAAACCGGAAAAAGCCAGCAAAGTGAGTATTCCACCTCCGATCATCAGCGAACTATAGATACCTTCGACCCCTATCGAAACCGTCGAAAGAATCCCGATCAGTAACACCGAAGCCGGTCCGATGACTAAAGGCAGCCGATGTCCCCACAACATCTGGACAATCATAGCCAATCCCATGATTCCGAACAGCTTCTGCATATAAAAAATCTGTTCGACCTGATCCGTGTAATGCAAACGGGCTACAATAATCCCGATAATCACCACACAAGGAATAGAAACAATCCACCATTGCAGTCCATACATCAACATCGGGAAAAATCCCGGCCTATCGTTCAAATTAAATTTCATCCTACAAAAAATAAAAATTATCGTCTGTAAATTTACTATTTAAAACCCACAATAACAACAAAAGTATCCCCCACTCTGTATCATCGCCCGGAAACATTAAGAAGATGAAATTTTCATTTTGAAGTATATCCGTATTTACCGGAAAAAAGTCCCGGACATCGCCATTGGCCGGACTAAAAAACAATCGGGCTGTAATAAACAGACATAACATACAAAAGAAAAAATTGCGATCTTTGCACTGTTTTTTCAGAGAAGCAATATGGAACTAAAGACTATTCTAAAAAGATACCCGGTCTTCATCCTCGGGCTGTATTTCCTGTCCCTGGGTATTGTGCTGATCGTACGTTCTGCACTGGGGACTACCCCCATTTCCAGTATAAACTATGTCCTCAGCATCAACAGTGCGCTTTCGCTGGGCACGTGGACCTTTCTTTTCAACCTGCTGCTGATCGCCGGGCAATTCTGGCTCATCCGGGACCGCTACAGCCGCCGGGACATCCTCGAAATCCTGCTGCAGATTCCTTTCTCTTTCCTGTTTGCAGCCTTCATCGACTTTAATATGATGTTCACCGGACAGTTACATCCTGGCAGTTATGGACTGTCGGTCGCCCTGCTCCTGACCGGATGTGTCGTGCAATCCATCGGCGTCGTGCTCGAAATCAAGCCCCGGGTGGCTATGATGAGTGCCGAAGCCTTCGTAAAATATGCTTCCCAGCGTTACAACCGGGAATTCGGAAAATTCAAAGTCTGCTTCGACGTCACTTTAGTCACCCTGGCCGCAGTCCTCTCCTTCCTCCTCAGCCAACGCATCGAGGGCATACGCGAAGGATCGCTCATCGCCGCCTGTATCACCGGCTACATCGTCACTTTCCTCAACCGCCGGATCATCACCCGCAAAACACTTTACAATCTGCTGCCCATCCTTCAAAAAAAGACCTCCCGGAACGGATGATGCTGCCTCCCTCCTCGGAAAGACTGCATTTCAAACGACCATCAGTTTCCGTATATTCCGACCAATAGCTCCCAGACATGAAACTTTGCGTCTTTTCGCATTCACAGCTAGTTTTCAGTTTTCAATCCTC